>NZ_JRMM01000156.1:0-9282 GCF_000972905.1 Mycobacterium sp. UM_Kg27 | reverse complement strand
ATGTGTATAAGAGACAGCGGCTGGGGCGGACTGCACGACTCCGGCAACCCGGATGCGGTGGCCGGCAACGGCGGCAACGGTGGCGCGGCCGGCACCGCCGGTGATGGTGGCAACGGCTCCGGTGGCGGCGGTAACGCCCTGGCAGGCAACGGCGGCAACGGTGGCGACGGGGCCCTCGGTGGCGCCGGTGGCGCGGCCGGGGTGGGT
This sequence comes from Mycobacterium sp. UM_Kg27, assembly GCF_000972905.1. Taxonomy (NCBI): domain Bacteria; kingdom Bacillati; phylum Actinomycetota; class Actinomycetes; order Mycobacteriales; family Mycobacteriaceae; genus Mycobacterium; species Mycobacterium sp. UM_Kg27. Next base: position 9,075 of record NZ_JRMM01000156.1, on the reverse strand, counting down.
GCCGGTGCCGGCAACGGCGCTGCGGGCGCGGCCAGCAACGGCGGTGACGGTGGAGACGGTGGCGACGGCGACGGCATGAGCGGGGTGGTGCCGCAGTCCGGCGGCACCGGCGGCACCGGCGGCAACGGTGCCATTGGTGCGGCCGGCGGAAAGGGCGGCGCCGGCGGAACCGGTGCGGCGGTCGGCGTCGGCGCGGTCGGTGGCGGCGGCGGTGACGGCGGCGCGGGCCATCTCGGTGCCGGTATCGGCTACGGCGGCGGCGGCGGTGGCGGTGGCGGTGGCGCCTATGTCGGCGGCAGCGGAACCATCGACGATTCGACGGTCACCGGCGGAAAGGGCGGTGACGGCGGGGCCGGCACCGCGAGCGGTCCCGGGGCTGCGGGCCTGACCGGTGGTGTCGCCAGCGTCATCGTCGACGGCCTCGCGCAGAACGTGACGGTCACCGGCGGCAGCGCCACGACCGACTTCGCCGGCGGTGCGGCCACGGTCACTGTCGATGCCAGCAGTTCCATCTTGGACAGCAGTGTCCAAGGTGGTGACGCCGGCGCCGGTGGTGTGGGTGGCGACGCCGCTCTTAGCGCCACCAACGGTGGTGCCCTCGCCAGTGTTCAGGCCAAGGGCGGCAACGGCAGTGACAGCGCGGCCGGTGGTGAGGCGGTCGTGAGCGCCGACGGTGCCGGCAGCACCGTCACCGATTCGGTGGCCACCGGTGGCAATGCCGGATTCGGGGATGCCAACGGCGGCACCGGCGGCGCCGGCGGTAGCGCCATGGTCGCGGCGGCCCTGGGCGGCACCGTGTCCGACGCCACCGCCAGTGGTGGCGACGGTGGTAGCGGTATCGACGGTGGAACCGGCGGTGCGGGGGGCTACTCCGGGGTGACCGCGGGCGTGGAAGGCGGCGCCGGGGGCCTCGCATCCGGTGAGGGCAAGGGCGGTGCCGGCGGCGACGCTGAGGGTGTCGGCAGCGTCGGCGGCAAGGGCGGTAACGGCAACATTCAGGGCGGCTTCGTCCGGACCGGTATCGGTGGCGACGGGGGCGCCGCGGACGGAAAGGCCTACGGCGGCAACGGTGGCGCCGCCTACGACGGCGGTAAGGGTGGCAACGGAGGCATCGGCAGTGTGGTCGCCGGCGGCATCGGAGCCTCGGCCACGGGTGAAGCCTATGGCGGCAACGGCGGCGCCGGATACGACAGTGGCACCGGTGGCAATGGCTACAGCGGTCAGCTCGCGGCCCTGAATGAGGGGGCGTCGGCTACCGGCACCGCTACCGCTGGTACCGGGGGCAGCGGAACCGGACTCGGCGCCACGGGCGGTCAGGGCGGCTACACCATCATTCAAGCCCTGGGCAAGGACTCGGTAGTTGATGCCACCGCCACCGGCGGCGACGGCGGCGCGGGCCACATCGGGGCCAACGGCAGGCAGGCCTCCGACACCGTCGTCCAGGCCAAGGGCGAAGGCGACACCATCAACAACAGCCACGCCTACGGCGGGAACAGTCTCGGCAGCCAAGGGCCCGGTGCGCGCATCGTCGTTGACGGCGGACACGTCGCCAATAGCACGGCGACCGCCGGCCAGACCAGCGACAGCGCTCTCGGCGGGGCCGCCAACATCACCGTGAGCGGTGGCAGCACCGTCAACAATGCCCACGTCACCGGCGGCGACGGCGGGACGGGCGACGCGTACGGCGGCAAGGGTGGCGCTGCCACCCTGACCGTGACCGGTAGCAGCAGCGTCGACGACGTGCAGCTGTCCGGTGGTCATGGCGGCGCGGGCGGTGCCGACGGCACCAACGGCGGCGTGGGCGGTAAGGGCGGCACCGGTGCCGCGGTGACCCTGAGTGTGGGCGCGGGCGCCGCGTACGAAGAGGTCACCCTCGTCGGTGGTGACGGTGGTGCCGGCGGCACCGGTGGCAACGCCGCCAACGGTGGCGCCGGCGGTAACGGCGGGACGGCCAGCATCAGCGGTGGTATCACCTCGCAGGGCACGGTCACCGGCGGCAACGGTGGTGCCGGTGGCGCTGGTGGCGATGGCTTCGCCGGCGGCAAGGGCGGCAACGGCGGTACGGCCAGCATCTCCACCAGCACCGGCGGCACCGTGTCGGCGGACAGCACCGCGACCGGTGGCGACGGCGGTGCCGGTGGCGCGGGTTCGGCCACGGGTGCCGGCGGCAGTGGCGGCAGCGGCGGTTCGGCGACGATGTCTGCGTCGGCCGGCGGTGAGATCGACTACGGCCATGTGGCCGGTGGTGACGGGCTCAATGGCGGACCCAACGGCGTCAACGGCGCGGCTGGAGCCAACAACTCGCTGAGTGTCAGTGGAGCGGGGAGCAGTCTGTCCAACACCACGATCGCCAGTGGGCAGAACAGTGAGAACTTCGCCGGTGGTGCGGCCACGGTCACCCTGGGCGCCGGCAGCACGATCGAGAACAGTTCGGTCACCGGTGGTGATGCCGGAGCCGGTGGTGCCGGTGGGGCGGCGTCGTTGGCCGCGACCGGCGGTGGCACCATCTCCGGCAGTGCGGCGGTCGGTGGTCACGGCAGTGACAGTGCGGCCGGTGGGGCGGCGAGCATCACCGCTGACGGGACTGGCAGCACCGTCACCGACGTGGTTGTCACGGGCGGCGCCGCCGGTAGCGGCGGTGCCGGTGGTGCGGCCACCGTGACGGTCTTCACCGGAAGCGCCGTCACCGAGACTCTGGTCACCGGCGGCAATGGTGGAGACGGCGGTGCCGGCGGCGCGGCTTCGTTGGTTGCGAGCAACAACAGCACCATCGACGAGAGTTCGGCGACCGGTGGCAACGCGTCTTCCACCGCGGCCGGCGGCGACGCATCGATCATTGCCGACACTGGCGGCACCATCACCGGCAGCCATGTGGTAGGTGGCGACGGCGGTGGCGGCAGTGGCTTCGCTCGCGGCTTCGGCATCCTCGCCGTCGACGGCACCGATGGTGTCGGTGGTGCGGCCAGCATCACCGCCACCAACGGTGGCGAGGTGAACGATGCCACTGCAGTCGGCGGTAACGGCGGCATTGGTACCGACGGCGGCGTCGGTGGTGCCGGTGGTGCGGCCAGCGTGAGCGCCGACGCCGGCGGCGAGGTCATCGACGGTCACGCCATCGGTGGTAATGGCGGCACGGGCAACGCCGGTGGCACCGGCGGTGCCGGTGGTGCGGCGAGCGTCGGGGCGTACGGCAGTCAGACCACCACTGAGGGCACGGCGCAGGGCGGCGACGGCGGTACCGGTGAGAACGGCGGTATGGCGGGCGCGGGCGGAGCGGCCGCCGTCGATGCCGGGATCACCGACGGCGGTGTGATCGTCGGCAACGATGACCACACGTCCGGCAACGCCGCCGGCGGCGCTGGTGGCCTAGCGGACGGCGCTGGCAGCACTGGCGGTGCCGGCGGTGTGGCGATCGTGCGTGCTCCCGATGGCACGGTGGGTGTTGCCGGTGACTCGGACCAGGTACAGGCCATCGGCGGTATCGGCGGTGCCGGTACGACGGGCGGCCACGGCGGTAATGGCGGTGCCGGTTACGCCTTTGTCGGCAACGGCGGCACGGTCGGCGACGCGGACACGGCCACGGTGGCCCAGGGTGGCGTCGGCGGTGCCGGTGTTGATGGCGGCACCGGCGGCAACGGCAGCTACGCGCAGGTGACGGCTGGCCAGGACGCGACGGCCTTCGGCTCGTCTACTGGCGGTGCCGGTGGAACGGGCACCGGCGCGGGCAGCGTGGGCGGTAACGGCGGCAGTGCCAACATCCAAGGTGCTTACGCCAGCGGCGCCCTGGGCGGTACCGGCGGGACCGCGCAGGGTGCGGCGACCGGTGGTCACGGTGGTGACGGCTCTGGGGGCGGCAAGGGCGGCGCCGGCAACACCGGCAGCATCGTTGCCGGCGGGCTGGGTGCTCAGGCCAGTGGTTCTGCACAGGGCGGTAACGGCGGTGACGGATTTGCCGGTGGCACCGGCGGCAGGGGCTTTACTGGTCAGGTCGGGGCGCTCAACGAGGGCAGCACGGCCAATGGCACGGTGACCGCGGGTGATGGTGGTGATGGCACCGGTGCTGGAGCTGTGGGCGGTCAAGGTGGCTACACCTATGTTCAGGCTGTCGGCAAGGACTCCTCGGTTACCGGCGTCACGGCCACCGGTGGTGATGGCGGTGCCGGTTTCACGGGAGCTGCTGGCCGGGTGGCTTCTGACACGGTGATCATCGCCAGGGGTGAGGGTGACACCATCACCAACAGCCAGGCCACCGGTGGCAGCAGTGCCGGCACTCAGCAGGGTCCCGGGGCCCGGATCGCCACCGACGGTGGATCCGTCGCCGACAGCTCGGTGACCGCCGGACAGAGCACCGGCACCACCCTGGGTGGATCGGGCAGTCTGACGGTGACCGGTGGCGGCAACGTCACCGGTGCCCACCTCATCGGTGGTGATGCCGGTGCGGGCGGTGGCGCGGGCGGTGCGGCAAACCTCACCGTCACGGGTGGCATCGTCAACGGTCTCGAGGTTGATGGCGGCAACGGCAACGGAGGGGCCGGCGGCAGTGCGACTGTGACCGTCGACGCGGGCAGCAACGTGGCCAACAGCGGCGTTTTCGGTGGCAACGGTGGCACCGGTGACGCCAACGGTGGCAAGGGTGGTGCCGGTGGCGCCGGCGGCCTGATCGCCACCAATGGCGCTCACGTCACCGGCAGTGATGTCACCGGCGGCGCCGGCGGCAACGGCACGGACGGCGGCAAGGGCGGCGTCGGCGGCGAGGCGGTCGCCAACGCCAATGGCAGCGGCAGCACCATCACCGGTACTGCGAACGGTGGGTCCGGCGGCACCGCTGACGGCGCTGGCAGCCAGGGTGGAGCCGGAGGTGCGGGTTACCTGGTCGTTGACAACGCCGGCGGCACCGTCGGTGGCGGCAACGACGCGACCGCGATCGGCGGTAACGGTGGCGCCGCATACGACGGCGGCAAGGGCGGCAACGGTGCCTTCGGTGAAGTCGAGGCCACCGGCCCGGGAGGCCTGTCGCACGGCACCGCCGTCGGCGGTAGCGGTGGCATGGCCACCGGCATCGGCAGCACGGGCGGTAACGGCGCAACCGGTGTCATAAACAGTGCCAGTGGTCATGCCGGCGGCAATGGCGGGACCGCGCACGGCACGGCCACCGGCGGTGACGGTGGTAACGCCAGCGCGGGTGGGCTCGGTGGCGGTACCGGTGGAAACGGCGGCAAGGCCAGCATCATCGCCGACGGCGTCGGCGCGGAGGCGAGCGGTTCGGCGACCGGTTCCACCGGCGGCGACGGCATCAACGGCGGCAAGGGCGGCGGCGGCTCCAGTGCGTCGACGCAGATCACCGCGCTCGGGGAGGGCGCCCAAGCCACCGGCAACACCGTGGCCGGCGGAACCGGCGGCGCCGGTATCGACGGCGGAAAGGGCGGCACAGCCGGATACGTCCACGTCGGTGCGACGGGTCCGGGCGGGCCGAACAACCCGGCCAGTGCCGGGTCGTACACCAACGGTGAGCTCCAGGCCGGCAGTGGCGGCACGGGCACAGGCACCGGTAACACCGGCGGCAACGGCCAGTCCAACGAGAAGATCAACGGCGCTGGACAGAGCAGCGACGGGGTGCAGTGGACCGGTAACGACGGCGCGAACACGCCGTAAGCTCTACTCGCCCGCCCCGCGGCCCGGTCATTCGACCGGGCCGCGGTGGCGTTCGGGGCCGCCGCCCGACGGAAATTCTTAACTATCGCTGAGATTCTCTATCTGCTGAGGCAGCGATGAGGCCTTCTCTGGCGGCCCCGACATGGGGATGGTCACTCGGGCCCATCGGGAAGCGACCAGTTGAAACACGGTGATTAGCGCATCAAAGTCACGTCGGCGGGCTCTGATCGCCACGTCCCGCGTTGGTCTCGAGAAACAGCACCGAGGCTTTGTATTAAAGCCGGGCTTGACTAAGAGAAGGATGCCATTAGCGTAGACCTAAGTTAGCGGCGGTTATGCGCCGGTGGATGGGATGGGTGTCATGTTCGCTCGTGCGGGCCGTACCGATGGTCGTGGTGCCAGGCCGATCATCGGCGCTGGTAGTGCGGTGAGCGCGTTCCCGGCCTCCGGGCCCGCCCCGCTTTCCCCTGGCTCGCTCGCCAAGAAGGATGTGATCGCCGGTTTCTTTGGTGACCCCGTCGCGCGCGGCTTCATTGGTAGCGGAGCATTCGACTCTGTGTGCGGCTCTGTCGGGGCACTCATGGGCGATGCCGCGGATGCTGCAGACCAGGGCTGCGGGCCCCGCGTTCTTCGCGGTCGTCAACGTCGACGTGGGCGGGCAGGCCAGGACGGTAGTGGTGGATTGATGGTCTTGGCCGGTTCCATCGGCCAGAACAACCTCGGGGGAGTCGGAGGGAGCGGCGGTGCCGGTGGTGGGGGTCACCGGCACCGCCGGCGCCGATAGTGACACCGTGTCGGGTGCCGGACGCCGGCGGCTAGCGCGCCCGGAAGATCAGCGTCCGCTGCACCACGAAATTGATCACGGTCGCGGTGCCCTGCGCGGCCACAAAGGCGACCGGCAGCGCCCACCGCTGGTAATCCAGCAACGCCAGGCAGGCATGGTTGATCCCCACCTGCACCCCGAACGTCAGCGCGTAGAGCGCCATCACCGCGATGAAGCGCCCGGCGTGGGCCGAGGATTGGAACGTCCAGCGCCGGTTGATCAGATAAGCGGTGGTGGTTCCGGCAACGAAGCTGATCGCTTTGGCGATGTCGACCGGGACGCCGGCCCCCAGGTAAAGCAGCAGGTAAAGCCCGAAATCCACGATCGCTGACAGGGCTCCGGTGACCAGGAAACGCCACACCTGCGTCGACAGCTGCAAGGGGCGGGGGGTCATCTCGGCCACCTGCGAATCCTAATCAGCGGTCCTTGCCTCTCGTGCCCAGCACGCCGCAGCACGATCGGGATTGCGGCCGGTAGCTAACTACATCGGCGAGAACATGAAAGAAAACACTATGAGCCTCACAGGTTATCGCTGGGCATGAGAAAAATTGCCGTCCGCGCGATCCGTTGCCATATTTAGACACGTGTCCAACTAAACCGGTGGCTCCCCGGGAAACCGACTGTTCACAAGCATTGCAACAAGTTCACAGGTTCGTGATTCTCTTTTGGTTGCCCGCCTTGTCGGCGCTCTGTTACCTTAACGACGGCTTAGCAATTTACGTCTCTGTCAGCCGCCCAGGGGCTAATCCTTACCGAAGGGAAGACATGTCGAATCGATCCGCCGCCAAGAGCAGGACTCGTCGTCTCAGCCGCGCCGTGGGTGCTACCAGTGCTGCCGGTGCTTTCCTCGCGTTCGGTTTGACGCCGGTCACCGCAGCGCCCGCCAGCGCCGATTTCGAAGACTTCTTCGGCGATCTGTTCAGCTGGATCGAGCCGTCGTCGGTGGACACCTCGGCGTTTGACTGGCTGGGCCTGAGCGGGCTCTTCGACGGGGACCTGGCCGGCTCGGCGGCCGCCACCCCCCTCGATGGCCTCAACGCCCTGGTGGCGAACACCCTCAACGCGCTGATCTACCAGCCGATCTATGGCATCAACCAGTTCCTGATCGACAGCGGCCTGCGTATCGACGGTGTCTTCGACAACGGCGACAACGCCTTCGTCAGCATCAACGGCGACGGTGACCTGGTCTACAACGCCGCCTCGGCCGGTGGCTTCCTGTTCGGTGATGGCGGCAGCGGTGCGTTCGTCAACGCCGACGGCGAGGTGCTGGGCGCCAATGGTGTGGTGCTGATGGACGGCGACACCGCGGTCACCCTGGCCGGTATCGAGGACGGCACCTACGCGTTCGCCTCGACCGACTTCAACCTCGACGGCGGCAACGCGGGCCTGATCGGCAACGGTGGCGATGGCGGCAGCTTCTTCGGTATCGGTGGTGATGGTGGTGCCGGTGGCTTCTTGATGGGCAACGGTGGCGCCGGTGGCCAGGGCGGCATCGGTGACATCGGCCTGATCGGCTTCGCTGGTGGCACCGGTGGTGACGGTGGCTTCCTGATCGGCAACGGTGGCGCCGGCGGTATCGGTGGTACCGGTGGCACGGGTGCCGCCGGTGGTATCGGTCAGGCCGGTGGCGCCGCCGGTAACGGTGGCGCGGGCGGCACCGGTGGTGTGGCCGGTCTGTTCGGTAACTCCGGTGCTGGTGGTGCCGGTGGCGTGGGTGGTACCGGTGGCGCTGGTGGTGACGGTGCTGCCGGTGACGAGAACGAGCCCGACGGCGGCGATGCCGGCGTTGGTGGCCTTGCCGGCAACGGTGGTGTCGGCGGTAACGGTGGCGCGGGCGGCTTCTTCGGGGTGCACACTCCCGGTGCGGCCGGTAACGGTGGTGCCGGCGGTGTCGGTGGCGCCGGCGGTAACGGTGGCGCTGGCGTGGCGGGCCTGGCCGGTACCTTCGCCGAGGACGGCGACGGTAACGGCGGGGCCGGCGGTAACGGCGGCAACGGCGCCATCGGCGGCGCGGGCGGTGTCGGTGGCGCGGCCGGTGTCGGATCCGTGGACGGTGTGGCCGGTGTCGACGGCAACGGCGGCGCCGGTGGTGCCGGCGGCAACGGTGGAGTTGGCGGCGTCGGTGCTGTCGGCCTGGCCAACGCGGCCGGCGGTAACGGCGGCCTCGGCGGCAACGGTGGCGCTGGTGCGGCCGGTGGTGCGGCTGGTGGTGCAACCGGTAGCGCGGGTGCCGCGGGCGTTGACGGCAATGGTGGCGACGGCGGCGCCGGTGGAAACGGCTTTGCCGGCACGGCCGGCGAAGACGGCGACGGACCTGGCGCTGACGGCACCGACGGCGTTGCCGGTGGCAACGCGGGCAATGGTGGCGGCGGCGGCCAGGGCGGCGGCGAGACCGGCAACGGCGGCAACGGCGGCGCCGGTGGCGTCGGCGGTGCCGGTGGCGCCGGCGGTGCCGGCGCGATCGGGACCGAGGGCGCCAGTGGCAATGGTGGCAACGGTGCGGCCGGTGGCCAGGGCGGTGTCGGCGGTGCGGCCGGTGCCGGCGCCGCCAACGGCAACAACGGCAACGACCTGTCTCTTATACACATCTCCGAGCCCAC
>NZ_JRMM01000155.1:0-9487 GCF_000972905.1 Mycobacterium sp. UM_Kg27 | reverse complement strand
GTGGGCTCGGAGATGTGTATAAGAGACAGGGCCAAGCAGCTCAAGGCCAAGGACATGGACATCGCGCTGACCGACAGGGCCAAGTCACTGCTGGCCAAGCGCGGCTTCGACCCGGTGCTGGGTGCGCGTCCACTGCGGCGCACCATCCAGCGCGAGATCGAAGACCAGCTCTCGGAGAAGATCCTGTTCGAAGAGTTGGGTCCTGGTCAGCTGGTCACCGTCGATGTGGAGAACTGGGACGGCGAGGGTGCGCATGAGAACGCGGTGTTCACCTTCGCCGGCAGCCAGAAGCCGGCTGAGGAGTCGGCCGACCTGGCCAAGGCCGGTGCGCCGACCGCGGAATAGTTGCCGAGTAGTCGCGAAAGCCCCCTTTTCCGTAAGGAATTGGGGGCTTTCGCGTCTGCTCGTCGCTAGTGCTGCGTTGGCAGCAGGCCGAACGCCTGCTTGGCGACCTGCAGCATCCAGCTGCCGACGCTCTTGCCGTGATCACGCGGCCAATTGAGCTGGAAGCTGACCACCCACGGCTGACCGCCTCGGTCGACGGCGTACCAGCTGAAGGTCAGATCGCCGGGCAGACCGCCGGCTTTGGCGCCGATATAGGGCCAGTCGGCACGCGGCAGATCGATGCCACGTACCGCCGACAGGATCTCCCGGACCGGTGCTGCCTTGCCCACCGCAGCGCTCTGCAGGGCGACATGTACCCGGCAGATGTCCTCGGCGCTGCCGTACCACTCGGCGCCGTAGGCGGACGCCGGGATGTGCGCGCGAATCGGGTCCGGCTCATAGGGCCGGGAATCGACCTGCTTCAGCAGCTTTGCCCGTTCCTGCGGTGAGCCGTGCTGCCACTGCTCGCGCAGATCGGGCTTGCCCCAGCCCACCGAGAACAGTTCGTACATGGTGGGAAACGGCGTCATGCTGGCCGGGTCGTGGTGACCGGCCGCGGCCAGGGCACGCTCGACCGCTCGGGTGCCCACCCGGCCGATGAGCAGATCGGTGGCCATGTTGTCGCTGGTGGCGATCATCTTCTCGGCCGCCCTGCGCACCGAGACATGGGCGCCGTCGGGCAGCTCCTCCAAGCCGGACGAGCCGACCGCCTTGGCCCGGGCGGTGATGGTCAGCGGGTCGTCCCACGACAACGTCCCGGCCGTCACCTCGTTGGCCACCGCCAACAGCACATACAACTTGAAGATCGATGCCAGCGGCAGGGATTGGGTGGTGTTGGCGCCGGCGATCGGCTTACAGAGGCCACCTTCGATCCGCGACGCCTGGTAGGAGTAGCGTGCGCCGGTCTTGTTCAGCACCGCATCGAGGTCATGCCAGGAGCCGATGGTCGGAGCCTCGGTGGTCGGTTTGAACAGGTCCACCATGCCGTTGTCGTCGGTGCGAAGCCTGATGTCTTGGCGGGCACCGTACGAGGTGGTCAGGTGCAGGGTCGCCGCGCCGGCTCGAATGTCGACGCTGTCGAGGTGAAACGGCCGGTCCCACCACAGCGATTCCATGGTCGCGACCACCTGCTCGACCTTGTCCGGTGCGGCCAGGGTCGCCACCCCGATCGGACCGATCGGCCAATCGGAGTTCAGCATGTCCATGGTCTGCTTAGCGCGCAGGCCCGGCGGAGTCTTGGTCGAAATCGTCACGCCGCTGTCGGAACCGGCGTCGGCGGGAGATGCGGGGGAAGGAGCGCAGCCGGCGGCTGCACCGGCGGCAAGGGGAACCAGGGTCAGCGCGGTCGTCCATGCCGCCAGGTGGCGCCACACGGGGCTATGCCTGTGCGGCGGTTCCGGCGACGTCAAGCACGACCTCGAACTCCAGCAACGATGCTCCGGTCGCCACCGGCTTGGCCCGCTGCCCGGCGTGAGCCTCGACGGCCGGCCCCTGTGCCCAGGCCTGGAACGCTTCGTCGGACTCCCAGTGCGTCACGACGAAGTAGCGGTCGTCGCCCTTGACGGGGCGCAGCAGCTGGAAGCCAAGAAAACCGGGCTGGTTCTCCACCGCGTGCGCGCGATTTGCGAACCGTTTCTCCAGTTCGGGCCCGGCGTCGGCGGGCACCTCGATTGCATTGATCTTCACCACTGACATGGGCCTAGGCTACCGTGCCCCGGGTGGGGATCGCGTCGACGGAGCTGCTGACCTACCGCGGGGGACACGGGGCGCCGCTGGTGCTGGTCCACGGATTGATGGGCCGGGGCACCACCTGGCCGCGGCAACTGCCGTGGCTGACCAGGCTGGGTGCCGTCTACACCTACGACGCCCCCTGGCATCGCGGTCGTGAGGTCGCCGACCCACATCCGATCTCCACCGAACGCTTCGTCGCCGACCTGGCCGTCGCCGTCGAGCAGTTGCCCGGCCCGGTGCGGCTGATCGGTCATTCGATGGGCGGATTGCACTCGTGGTGCCTGGCCGCCCGGCATCCCGAGCTCATCTCCGCGCTGGTGGTCGAGGACATGGCGCCGGACTTCCGGGGCCGCACCACCGGTCCGTGGGAGCCGTGGGTGCGTGCCCTGCCCATCGAGTTCCCCAGTGCCGAGCAGGTGGTCGCCGAATTCGGTGATATCGCCGGGCGGTACTTCCTGGAAGCCTTCGACCGCACCGAGACCGGGTGGCGGCTGCACGGCCGACCTGAGTGGTGGTTGCGGATCGCCGCAGAGTGGGGCACTCGCGACTACTGGGAGCAGTGGCTGAACGTGCGCTGCGAAACGTTGTTGATCGAGGCCGGCAACTCGGTGACCCCGCCGGGGCAGATGCGAGAAATGCACCGTCTCGGGGTGGACAGCACCTATCTGCACGTCCCCGATGCGGGCCACCTGGTGCACGACGAGGCGCCCCAGATCTACCGCGAAGCCGTCGAGTCGTTCCTGTCCTGACCGGGCAGCGCGAAGCGGCCGTCGGCGAGCTGCTCCACCAGGCCGTCGCCCAGCAGTGAGGTCAGGGCGCGTTCGCGTTGCACCGCGTCTACCGGCCAAGCCAGGTCAAGGTCGGCGCGTGTCACCGCAACGGCGTTGTCCCGCAAGACATCCAGTAGTCGCCCGCGGGCCTGACGGTCGGTGCCGGCATAGCGTTGAGCCGGCCTTTTGGGGCCGGTGCCTGGCGGCGAACCGGCAAGCCGCCAGCTGCAGCTGTGTTGCAGCGGGCAGCCGTCACAGCGTGGCGATCGCGCGGTGCACACGATGGCGCCCAACTCCATCAGCGCCGCGGAGAACCTGGCGGCCCGGTCGGGCTCGGGCAGCAGGGCGGCCACATCGGCGTTGTCGCGCTTGGTCGAGGGGGCTGCGGCGTCAGCCTGACCGTGTACGGCGCGCGCCACCACCCGGCGCACATTGGTGTCCACCACCGGAACGGGCTTTCGGTAGGCGAAGCAGGCGACGGCGCGTGCCGTGTAGTTGCCGATCCCGGGTAGCTGCTCCAGGGTGTCGACGTCGTCGGGGACCGTATCGGCGAAGTCGCGGGCGATCACGGTGGCGCATTCGTGGAGCCGTTTGGCGCGGCGGGGGTAACCGAGCTTGCCCCAGGCCCGCAGTACATCGGCCTGAGTCGCGGCAGCCGTGGTCGATGGCGTGGGCCAGCGTGCTACCCAGTCCGGCCAGATCGGCAGCACTCGCGAAACCGGGGTCTGTTGCAGCATGAACTCACTGACCAGGATCTGCCACGGCGTGACATCGCCTGCCCGCCAGGGCAGATCACGTTCAGCGGCCGCGAACCAGTTGAACAGCTGGTGAAATTCGATCCTGGGGGCGCTCTGCGAGCGATTCACAGGCAGAATGTCGGGCATGCCCAATTCAAACCCGATCTCAGCGTGGAAAGCACTCAAGGAGGGTAACGAGCGCTTCGTCGCGGGCGAGCCCAGCCATCCCAGCCAGGATGTCGCGCGGCGCGCTGCCCTGGCCGGCGGCCAGAAGCCCACTGCGGTGGTGTTCGGCTGCGGGGACAGCCGGGTGGCCGCCGAGATCATCTTCGACCAGGGGCTCGGCGACATGTTCGTGGTCCGCACCGCCGGCCACGTCATCGACTCGGCGGTGCTGGGCTCGATCGAGTTCGGTGTGGCGGTGCTCGACGTACCGCTGATCGTCGTCCTGGGCCACGACAGCTGCGGTGCGGTCAAGGCCACTTTGACCGCCCTCGACGAAGGCGTGGTGCCGGGCGGCTATCTGCGTGACATCGTCGAACGGGTGACGCCGTCGATCTTGGTGGGCCGCCGCGATGGCCTCACCAGTGTCGACGAGTTCGAGACCCGCCACGTCAACGAGACCGTGACGCAATTGGCTGCGCGCTCGACGGTCATCGCCGACCAGATCAAGGCAGGGACGTTGGCGATCGTCGGCGCCACCTACCACCTGGCCGACGGCCGAGTGCAGGCCCGCGAGCACCTCGGCGATATCGGCGATTACGGCGCCGAATAGTCCCCGAAGGTCACAACGCGGCTACGACACGCCGGGACGGGTCGAACAACTCGCGGTGAGGTCGTCCTACCGTGAGAACGTGCTCGATTTGGAACCGCAGGGTCCGCTGCCTTCGCAGATCTACTGGCGACGACGTGGCCTCGCGCTGGGCATTGCGCTCATCGTGATTGCAGTCGTGTCGGCCATCATTTTCGGCGTCGTTCACGGCAGCAACGCCGGTGCCGACAATGCCGACGGGAAGAAGTCCACCGCCGCGCAGCACGCCAAGCCACAGAACCCCTCGCCTGAAGAGGTCAAGACGCCTGTGGTGGCTCCTGCGGAGCAGGCGCCACCCCAGGTGCCGACCCCGACCGCCGCGGTGACGCCACCGCCGGTGCTCAAGGAAGGCGACGACTGTCCCGACTCGACCCTGGCGGTCAAGGGTCTGACCGGCCCGCAGTACACGGTGGGTGAGCAGCCGCAGTTCACCATGGTGGTCACCAACATCGGCTTGGTGGCCTGCAAGCGGGACGTGGGTGCCGCGGTATTGGCTGCCTACGTCTACTCGCTGGACAACCAGCGGCTGTGGTCGAACCTGGACTGCGCGCCGTCCAACGAGACCCTGGTGAAGACCTTCGACCCCGGCGAGCAGGTCACCACCACGGTGACCTGGACCGGAATGGGCTCGGCACCGCAGTGCCCGTTGCCGCGGCAACCGATCGGACCGGGGACCTACAACCTCGTCGTCCAACTCGGCAACCTGAGATCCGCGACGGTTCCGTTCATGCTTATCGAGCCCTCGCAGGACGTCCCGCCGCCGGGGCAGGACATGCCCCCGCCGGACGCGCCGCCGCCGGGTAACTAGACCGCCGTCAGGCCCGGTCCAGTAGCTGCGGCGGTGCCACATGACCGCCGCGCCGGTCGGCGATCTGGACCAGGTGGTGCAGCGCGGCAACGATGTTGGCGGCCGGCACCGTACGCAGGCCACCCACGGTTGCCGGAGCACCCGGGGGAGTCAACGCGGTGGTGAATCCGAGCCGGGCCGCCTCGGCGAGCCGCCGGTCCATCCCGCTGACCGGGCGCAGGTCACCTGCGAGGCCTACTTCGCCCAGCACCACGGTGGTCGCCGGCAGCGGCAGGTCCGCATAGGCCGATGCCAGCGCGATGGCGACAGCCAGATCCGTAGACGGATCAGTCAAACGCATACCGCCCACCGTGGACAGGTAGATGTCGCCGGCCGCGATCGGAAGCTCGGCGTGTTTGTCCAGCACGGCGGTGATCATCGCGGCCCGGGCGTGGTCGATGCCGCTGACTGCCCGGCGCGGCGAGCCGCCCGCCGGTTTGGCCAGCAGCGCCTGCACTTCGCCGATCAGCGGGCGCTTGCCGTCCAGTGCGACGGTGATCGCGGTGCCGGGCACCGGCTCGCTGCGCTGCTCCAGGAACAGCCCGGACGGGTCGGCGATTCCCTCGATGCCGTCATCACGGAGCAGGAAACAGCCCACCTCGTCGGTAGCGCCGAAACGATTCTTGACCGCCCGCACCATCCGCAGCACCGAGTTGCGGTCACCCTCGAAGTGCAGCACCACGTCGACGAGGTGCTCCAGTGAACGTGGGCCCGCGATCGCGCCGTCCTTGGTCACGTGCCCGACCAGGACCAGCGCCACATCGGCGCTCTTGGCGGCTGCGGTCAGCGCGGCCGTCACGGCCCGCACCTGGGTGACCCCGCCCGCCACGCCGTCGGTGTCAGCGGCAGCCACAGTCTGCACCGAATCGACCACCACCAGGGTGGGCCGTACCGCCTCGATGTGGCCCAGCACCGTCTGCAGGTCAGATTCGGAGGCCAGGTAGATCTCGTCGTGGGTGCATCCGGTGCGCTCGGCGCGCAGCCGGATCTGCCCCGCGGACTCCTCCCCGGAGACGTACAGCGCCCGGCGCCCGGCCAGCGCCCAGCGGTGAACAACCTCAAGCAGCAGTGTCGATTTGCCGACACCGGGATCGCCGGCCAAGAGGGTGACCGAGCCGGGGACCACCCCGCCGCCCAACACCCGGTCGAGTTCGGTGACGCCGGTCGGCGCCGGTCGTGCGCGACCGGCCTCGATGGAGCTGATCGGCACCGCCGGCCGGGCCGGTGTCGCCGGCCGTAGCCCACCTGCCGGTGCTGCCGCTTCGCCTACCGGGTCGATGCCGCCCCAGCTGCCGCACTCCGGACAGCGGCCCAGCCACTTGGCGGTGGTGTTGCCGCATTCCGAACAGCGAAAGAGCGAACGTGCCTTGGCCACTCGGCGACCGTATCGCCTGGGTCCGACAGTGCCTGCCGCGACGGCTGCGTCAGTGGTGCGAAAGAGGTCCGGCCGAGATCGGCACGTCCACGCGCACCTCACCGGCCTTCTTGAAGTCGAAGGTGAAGTCGTAGGTGAGCCCGTTGCGGATCGCCTTGTCCAGGGTCACCGTCGCAGTGGCGGTGTTGGCGTTAGCCACCTCGGGCAGCGCCTTGGCGGCGGGTGCCGTCGGCAGGTCGGGGCCGGCCGGGGCGCTGACCACCAGGACGCCGCCGACGGGCACGGTCTTGCTGCCGGTCGGTGACACCTTGCCGATCGAGGTCCTGATGTCGCTCAGCTCGTCATTGGAGTCGGGTGACTGGTTGCTGACCACGAACACCAGGTCGACGGTCTGGCCAGGCTCCAACGCGTCGCCGGTCTGGGTCGCCTGGATGCGTACGTCGCGCAGGGCCAGATCGCCGACGTCGGCTGAGGCCCCATTGACCGCGGACGCCTGGTCAGCGGTCTGAGAGATCTGACCGGTACCGCAACCGGCCAGCGCCGCTGCCGCGATCAGCGCGATCGCAGCCTTGTTGAAGGCCCTGTTGAACGAGTTCACGTGTGGTCTCCTGCTCGGCTGTCGCGACTTGTGACTATGCACTGTAGTAGCAACCATCTGCCGGCGGTAGCGCAGGGTTACCGGTCGCCCACGACCCCCGTCGACCAGCCCTGATCAGGCTCCGATCAGGTTCGACCCAGCACGCTTCCGCCGTGATGTCAACCCCCCTCCCGGGGTCGCAGTGCCCCTGACCTGCACCGTTGGTGGTCGGGTGTTGGGGCGCCGTGTTAGTATGGGGTAGCGAAAGGGGCTCAAATCAGATGATCTTTAAGGTCGGAGACACCGTCGTATATCCACACCACGGTGCAGCGTTGATCGAGGCGATTGAAACCCGGGCCATCAAAGGCGAGCAAAAGGACTATCTGGTCCTCAAAGTGGCGCAGGGCGACCTCACTGTTCGAGTTCCCGCTGAAAATGCCGAATATGTCGGTGTGCGTGACGTTGTCGGCCAGGAAGGTCTGGACAAGGTCTTCCAAGTGTTGCGGGCCCCGCACACCGAAGAACCGACCAACTGGTCGCGGCGTTACAAGGCCAACCTGGAGAAGCTCGCCTCCGGCGATGTGCACAAGGTAGCCGAGGTTGTTCGTGACCTGTGGCGGCGTGACCAGGAGCGTGGCCTGTCCGCCGGTGAGAAGCGGATGCTGGCCAAGGCGCGCCAGATCCTGGTCGGTGAGCTGGCCCTGGCCGAGAACACCGATGACGCCAAGGCGGAGACCATCCTCGACGAGGTGCTGGCCGCAGCGTCCTGAACCGCAGTGTCCTTACCGCGTCGTTCTGAGCGACCGGGGGTCCGGTGCCAAGCACAGTAGCCGTGGTGCCGGCCGCCGGTTCGGGTCGGCGGCTGGGTGCGGGAATACCGAAGGCATTCTTCCTGCTGGGCGGCGTGACGCTGGTTGAGCGCGCCGTAGCAGGCCTGCGCGAGTCCGGGGTGATCGACCAGGTCGTGGTCGCCGTGCCGCCGGATCGCACTGACGAGGCCAAGCTGATCCTCGGTGGCACCGTGACCGTGGTCGCCGGCGGTGCAGACCGCGTCGATTCCGTTCGGCTGGCGCTGGCCGCCACCGGAGAGCCCGATTTCGTGCTGGTCCACGATGCCGCACGTCCGTTGACTCCGCCCGGACTGGTGGTCCGAGTGGTCGAGGCGCTGCATGCCGGGTACCGCGCTGTCGTTCCGGCATTGCCGGTCGCCGACACCATCAAAGCGGTCGACGCGAATGGAACGGTCCTGGGCACGCCCGAGCGGGCCGGCCTGCGGGCCGTGCAGACCCCACAGGGTTTCGCCGCCGACCTGCTTCTGCGGGCCTACCAGCAAGCCGGTGCGGGCACGCAGTTCACCGACGACGCCGCGATGGTCGAGAACGTCGGCGGCCAAGTGCAGACGGTCGAAGGCGATCCCTTGGCCTTCAAGATCACCACCGCGCTGGACGCGGTACTGGCCGAGGCGGTGGTCAATAGGTGAGTGCGCTGCCGCGGGTCGGCTTGGGCACCGACGTGCACCCGATCGAGCCGGGCCGACCGTGCTGGCTGTTGGGGTTGCTGTTTCCCGGCGCCGACGGCTGCGCCGGGCACTCCGACGGCGATGTGGCCGCACACGCCCTGTGTGACGCGCTGCTGTCGGCGGCAGGGTTGGGGGACCTCGGGGCGGTGTTCGGCGTCGACGAGCCGCGCTGGGCGCACGTAACCGGTGCTGTGATGCTCGGCCACGTGCGCGAGCTGCTCACCGAGAGCGGGTTCGTGATCGGGAACGCCGCGGTGCAGGTTATCGGCAACCGGCCGAAGGTGGGGCCGCGCCGTGCCGAAGCGCAGCAGCTGCTGTCGGAATTGCTGGGCGCACCGGTTTCGGTGTCGGCGACCACCACCGACGGCCTGGGGCTCACCGGTCGAGGTGAGGGACTGGCCGCGGTGGCTACCGCGTTGGTGGTGCCTAAGTAGTCAGCTCGGTGGCTTTAGCAGCCGAAGCCGAAGATCGCGCCGATGATGCCACACGGAACCTCGGTGGCCACCGCCGTACCAATCTGAACGCCGGCGTCCGCGCCGGCGTTGGCGGCTTCGGCGCCCATGTCGGCGCCAAGCTCAGGCAGGGTGTCGAGCAGCGCACCGGAAGTGGTGATCGCGGTGTCGGCTAGGGCGTTACCGATGGCGTCCCCGGTCGGCCCCAGCACCAAGTCGGGATCCACGGTGGACAAGAAGTCGATATTGCCCAGGTCAAAAGGCAGATCCTGTCTCTTATACAC
>NZ_JRMM01000154.1:0-9540 GCF_000972905.1 Mycobacterium sp. UM_Kg27 | reverse complement strand
GATGTGTATAAGAGACAGGCTGCCACGCACAGATGGTGGGGACATAGCCGGGCATCGACTTGAGCTCCGACTCGAACCGAGCCAGCGTCTGCGGTGATGTGCCCGGCTGAACCCTCAGCAGGAGCGTCCGGTACAACGTCGCGGGATTGCCGGTACCGATCGGCGCGCCCTCGTACGTAGCGCCGTTGATTCGGGTGATCGCCGGGTCGGTCAGCGCTGCCGCCAGCCGCGCTTCGGCGATATGCCACGCTGATTCGTCCGGGAAACGCAGGTGCACCAACACATCCCCGCCGTTGCGTGACCCGCTTTTGGTCGGTTCGACGATCCATCGCAGCGCCCCGCTGTGGTCGGCCACCGCGCGGATGTCGTTGAGCAGCCGATCGCGTTCGCCGGGTTCGACATCGAGTAGTCGCGTGACGTTAAACATCGGTCGCAGTCATCTCGCAGAGTGTGTCGACGTCATCTGCCGCGGCCGCCACCGAGCGGCTGCGTTCGACCACCAATTCTTCGATAGCCGACCACCATTGCCCCAATTCGGGATCCGGACGTCCCTTCCAGGTCATCCGCCACCAGCTCAGCGGGTCGGGCAGTGACCAGGTGATCGTGATGGTGTTCGACTCGCCGGCGAACCAAATGGGTGGACTGACGAGCACACTCTGCAAAGTCATTCCGCGTGCCCTGGCGCCGGGCGCGTACTCCGCGAGATAGCGATCGACGAATCGTCGCGCCAGCCCGGGCCTGGTCACGATCCGGTCGATGACGAAGACTTCACCGCCAGCCATGCAGACGAGGCTAGGGGCAGCCCGGTCGTGAGACCGGCTACAGTCCCGGACATCGGGAGACAGCCGTTGACGGACACCGTTGGCAGCGAGGACGGTTAGCCGATGAACGATCTCAGCATGAATCCGTTCGCCCCGGCTCAGCTCGGTCCGGTCCGATTGCGCAATCGCGTCATCAAGGCCGCGACCTCGGAAGGCCGTTCGCCCGACGGATTGGTCACCGACGATCTGATCGACTTCCACCTGAGCTTCGCCAGGGGCGGTGTCGGCATGACCACCGTCGCGTACTGCTGCGTGTCCCCGCAGGGAGCCAGCGCGCCCGGGCAGATCGTGATGGACACCAAGGCGCTCCCCGGTCTCAAGAAGCTCACCGACGCGGTGCACGACACGGGTGCGGCTATCTCCGCACAACTCGGCCACGCCGGCGTCGTCGCACAGAAGAAGCTCACCGGTGTTTCCGCGATCGCGCCGAGCCGCTTCATCAATCCCAGCTCGTTCGCCTACTGCCGCGAGATTCGACGCGACGAAATATTCGCTGTCATCGATCAGTTCGGTGCGGCGGCACAGGTGGCCGTCGCCGCCGGCTTTGACGCTGTGGAACTACATTTCGGCCACCTCTATCTGCCGAGCTCGTTTCTGTCTCCGCTGATCAACCGGCGTAAGGACGAGTACGGCGGAGACATCGACGGCCGTTCACGATTCGTACGGGAGATCGCGCAGCGAGTTCGCGACGTCGTGGGCAAGCGGATCGCGGTGATCGCCAAGTTGGATATGGACGATGGCCTGCCAGGCAGCATCTGGATCGACGAGGCGCTGCGTACCGCACAGTTGTTGGACGCCGACGCGACGCTGGATGCCATCGAGCTGACGCAGGGCTCGTCGGTGTTCAAACCGATGTACCTGTTCCGGGGTGATGTACCGGTGCGCGAATTCGCCCGGGTGATGCCGCCGGCGCTGCGCCCCGGGGTGCGGGTGATGGGGAAGTGGGCGATGGGCAGCTATCCCTATGAGGATCTCTACATGCTTTCCGCTGCCCGTCAGTTCGTTCCGATCATGGGCAACACCAAGTTGATTCTTCTCGGTGGCATCACAAACCGCGACCATCTGGTGACCGGGATGCGTGAGGGCTTCGACTTCATGGCGATGGGCAGGGCACTGCTGCGTGAGCCGGATCTGGTCAACAAAATGATCGGGGATCCCGAGGTGCGTAGCCGCTGCGACCACAACAACAAGTGCATGGTGACCGTCTTCAAGCGCACGCACTGCGTCCTCGACCCGCACCAGCGCTATGGCCACGTAGAGCCCATGACGGTGCCGTCCGAAGGCCCGCCGGCTACGTCGTGACCGGCGGACCCAGGAGTTCAGTCAGTGACGCGCACGCCTGGGCCCTGGCCCGCCCGCAGATGTCGAGCGTGGGCATGGTCATGAAGCCGTGCACGCCGCCTTCGAAGTAACGCACCGCGGTGGGAACGCCCGCACGGCGGAGCGCCTCGGCGTAAGCGCGGCCCTCGTCACGCAACGGGTCGTGGCCCGCTATCACCGCGACCGTCGGCGGCAGACCGGACAGGTCCGGGGCGTGCAGGGGGGACGCGTAAGGGTGGGACCGATCAGCCACGGTAGGCACGTATTGATCCCAGTACCACTGCAATGCGGGCTTTGGGTTGTAGTAGCCGCGGCCGAACTGGCGATAGGACGGCGTGTCGAAGTCGGCGCCGATCACCGGGTACAGCAGCAGCTGACCGCTCAGGTGCGGCCGCCCGCGGTCACGGGCCATCAATGCAGTGACGGCGGCAAGGTTGCCGCCGGCACTGTCGCCGCCCACCAGCAGCCTGTTCGGGTCGCCACCGAGCTCGGCGATATGGTCTGCTGCCCAAACGGTGGCCGCGTAGACGTCCTCGGCCGCGGCGGGCCACTGTCCTTCTTCCGGCGCCCGCCGGTAGTGCACGGAAACCACCACGGCGGAAAGTTGATTCGCAAAGTCGCGGCACAGGTCGTCGTGGCTGTCCAAGTCGCAGAACACCCAGCCGCCGCCATGGGCCCATACCAGGGTCGGGACCGCGTCGGTGTCTACGGCCCACGGGCGGTAGACACGGACCTGGAGTGGGCCTTCCGGGCCGGCGATGATTCGGTCGTACACCTGCGCCACGGGCCTGGGGTCGGCGGCCGCCGTGAAACGTGCGCGGATGGCGGCTCGGGCTTCGGCCCCGGTCATCGTATGCACCGGCGGGAATCCCGCGTTGAGGGCTTCGATGATTTTTGCGATCTGCGAATCCAGGATCATGCGAGCTTGAGTGCCCCGGTACGAGCTGCCGGTCGCGCGGCAGGCCCTGCGCGCAGCGGTCGCATCTGCTGCAGAGTGGGGGACACTCGAACGGGGCCGCAGTCGACCGCTTGCCAAATGCCCATCGCGGCGATCCGCACCGGAGCGACCAACCGCTGGTCCAGCTTGATCCGGTTCATCGGCCCGCAGACCGAGATCGCGGCGACCGCCTCGCCCGGGTCGCCGATGGGGGCGGCGACGCAGCCGAAGCCGGGCAGTGACTCTTCCCGGTCGAACGCGAAGCCGTGAGTGCGGACTTTGAGCAGTTCGCTGCGAAGTTGGGCGTGGGTGGAGATCGAGTACTTGGTCCGCCGGGGCAGTCCATCGGAGTTCAAGACGTCGATGTCACCCTCGTCGGCAAACGCCAGCATTGCCTTCCCCACCGCGGTGCAGTGCGCCAGTTGGCGGCCACCGACGCGGGTCGGAATTGCCGCGGTCATGCGATCGCCGACCTTGTCCATGTAGACGACGTCGGGTCCGTCAAGGACGGCGAGGTGCACCACCAGGCCGGTCGCGGCGTGGAGTTCGTGCAGTTTGCGGAGCGCGGCCTTGTGCAGGCGATCCTGGTGCACCGCCAGGGATCCCAACTCGACGAGGCGCATGCCCAGTTCGTAGTCCCGGCCGCTGCGGCGCAGCCAGCGCAGCTGGACGAGACGCTCGAGCATGCGGTGCGCTGACGAGCGGGGAAGCCCGGTCCGGCGCACGATCTGGGCCAGCGTCAGGCGGCCCGGCCCGTCGAAAGCGTCGAGGACCAGGGATACCCGGTCAATGACGGCGCTGGGAGTTTCGTTCGGCGCATCCTTGGCGGCGGTCACGGGTAATGCGGCTGTCGCGGGCATGGGGATCCTCCGGGGTACATGCCTAATAGGCATATGACTAATGGTCATATCTCTACCACATCGGTGTTGCTGTTGTCACACTTCCGCTCGAATTCGAGTGCGCGCACGACCGTCGGCCTGCACGCCGCCGGTCTCACCAGCAACGCGGCATGGCATAACGGGGCTGCGCGTCCGGGTTCACGCCGTGCGCGGTGCGCGCGTTAAAGGACGCCGCCGTGGCCCGCAGCGCACCGGGCGCCGACCCCGTCTCTCTCCAGATCAACGACGGTGTCGGCGACCCAGGTGGACGGATGCATCATCAGTTTTCGATGATCAGAAACGCCTTGTTGTCAGTGGTTGGCGTCAGCTGCCCGACTCGAGGGCACGCCGCAGTCGAGCGGCCGATCGACGCCGGCGGGTGGCCGGCCGGAAAGGGAAGCCAGGGATTACGGCCGCATCGCCGCAGGCAGGTCGTCAACCCACCGGTGGCCCCAGTAACTGTCTGCCGTGATCTCTTCGGCGGTGTAGTGGGTGTCATCGACCCGCATGCCGTCGGTGCCGAACTCGATGTCCCAATCTCCCGGTGCGCGAACGTAGAACGACACCATCTTGTCGTTGGTATGCCGCCCCAGTGTCGACGACAGCTGAAAGCCGTCCTTGGCGACTCGGTCAAGCGCCTGGCCGACGCTGTCGAGGCTGTCGACTTCGACCATGAGATGGATCAACCCGGGGTCGCGCAGCGTTGCCGCCGGGCACAGGGCCAGGCTGTGATGGCGCTCGTTGACACCTAGGAAGCGCACGCGTACCGGTCCGAACTCCGGGGGAACAGGCACCCGGAAGGCGCCGCGTGACTTGAACCCCAACACCTCGGTGTAGAACTCGAACAAGCCCGCGACATCGAGGGCCGGCAACACCACATGCCCCAGGCCCTGGTCGCCCGTCACGAACTTTGCGCCGAATGGCGTGATGACCGGGCTGTGATCGAGAACCGGGCCGTGGAAGACCTCAAG
The DNA here is from genome assembly GCF_000972905.1 of Mycobacterium sp. UM_Kg27. Classification (NCBI taxonomy): domain Bacteria; kingdom Bacillati; phylum Actinomycetota; class Actinomycetes; order Mycobacteriales; family Mycobacteriaceae; genus Mycobacterium; species Mycobacterium sp. UM_Kg27. The sequence continues at coordinate 4,613 of NZ_JRMM01000154.1, read as the reverse complement.
CGACGTACCGGCGGGGTCTTCGAACGCGATGGCCTCTTCAACACGGCGGATGTCGGCCTCGGCCAGTGACAACTGCCGGTAGGAGACGCCGGCGGCCGCAAGGGAGTGCGCGACCGTCTGCAGGTCTGCGTGGTCGCGCACCTCCCAGCCGATGGTGGTGATCTTGTCGGTGTCGCCGGGGGATACCACGATTCGGGCGGTGCGTTCGTCCATCCGCAGGTACAGCGAATCCGGATTGGGGCCGCTACCTTCGGCGAAACCCAGTACGCCGAAGGCGAAGTGACGCCACTTCTCGATGTCGGTGGCTTGTACCGTGACGTAGCCGAGGCTCTTGATCGGGCTCACTGGGCGACCCTTAGATCATTGCCCGTAGCGGGCCCTGCGGGTCCACGCCGAGCGAGCTCAATGCCGAGGCGTGGTAGACCGTTCCCGGGGCGTGGATCGCATGCACCTGTCCGACGTGGACGTCGCGCCAGTAGCGCTGCAGTGGCTTGTCCATCCGCGTCGCATTGCCGCCACACCGGGCGAAGAGCTCGTCGACCGCCGAGACGGCGCGCCATACCGCGCGAATCTGAGTGCGGCGCCCAGCCGCTCGGTCCTCGAATGAGACGTCCTTGCCGGCGTCGACCATGTCGTAGATCCTGTCGGCGTTGGCCAGGAGCTCTTGACGAGCGGCGTTGATGTCGGCGGCGGCCTCACCGATCGCGAACATCACATAGGGGTCGTCTTTGATCGCAACACCGCTGGAATTCACCCGAGAGCGCTGGTAGTCCAGCGCAGCGGCCAAAGCGCCTTCGGCGATGCCGATCGTCGCCGACGAGATGCCCAGCGGGAACATCGTCGACCAGGGCATCAAATAAAGCGGCTCGGTCATCCCGGCCTCGCGTTGCGCGGTGCCGTCCATAACCTGCAAAGCATCCATCGTGCGGTAGCTCGGCACGAACGCATCGGAGACGATGACGTCCTTGGAACCGGTGCCTCGCAATCCCACGACGTCCCAGGAATCCTCGACGATCTGGTAGTCCTTGCGCGGCAGAATCATGTGCAACATCTGCGGGGGCATCAAGGGCTTGCCCTCGGCGTCACCGATCATGGCGCCCAGAATGATCCAGTCGCAATGGTCGGTGCCCGAACTGAACTGCCAACGCCCGTTGAAGAGGTAACCACCGTCAACCGGCTTGGCGACGCCTTGCGGTGCGTAGGGCGACGCCACCCAGGTGTCGACGTCGTCGGCCCAGATCTCGTCGCCGACTCGAGGATCGGCGTAGGCGAGCTGGTAGGGGTGCACGCCGACGACACCGTTGATCCATCCCGCGGACGGGTCCAGCGCGGCGGTCGCCATCACCGTTTCGGCGAACTCACGCGGGTGCACCTCCAGCCCGCCGTGCTTCCGCGACTGCAACAGCCGAATACTGCCGATCTCCTTCATCGACTTGACTGTGTTGTCAGTCAGCTTGCCGATCTTCTCGGCTTCCTCGGCTTGCTCGCGCAGTTGGTCGGCCAGCTCCGCGACGCGGTCGATCACCCGTTTAGTCATGTCAACGATGGTGGACGCGGGGAGCGGGCGGTCGCCGGCCTCGTCCCGGTGAGCGGACGACATTCATCGTCGACATCAGAACTCGACATTCAGCTTGTCGGACAGCGGGCGCGCCTGGCAGGCCAGGAACAACCCCTCGGCGATGTCTTCGGGTTCGAGGATCGCAGCATTGCCCAAATCGACCTGACCCTCGACCACCGTCGCCGCACACGAGCCGCAGTTGCCCTCCCGGCAGGAGAACGGAGCGTCGATGCCCGCAGCGAGCATCACGTCAATCAGGTTGCGGGACTTGGGCCAGCAGAGGCGATGGGTCTTCCCGTCGATGCGGACCTGCACGTCGGCCGCCTCAGCGTCGCCGCCGAAGTCTTCGATCGGGACGTCGGCAAACGGATCACCGGTGAGCGACTGGAACACTTCGAGGCGGATGTTCTCGCGTGGTATGCCGGCCTCACGCAACGCCTCTTTCACCACTGCCATAAACGGCTCGGGGCCGCACACGAATGACTGGTAGCTGGTGAACATCCGGGCGAAGCCGCCCAACTGAGCGCGGGTAGGCAGACCCTGGATCGACTCGAGCCAGTGCAGAACCGTGAACCGACCGGCATACCGCGCAGCCAGTTCGCGCAGCTCGGCCGCGAAGATGACCGAACTCTCGTCACGGTTGGCGTAGCACAGCACCACCCGACCGGTGCCGGCGGCGAGCGCCGACTTGAGGATCGACATCACTGGGGTGACCCCGCTCCCTGCCGCCCATAACAGAAAATCCGCATCCAGATCCGCCGGCGTGAACTGTCCGGACGGCGGGAGGGCTTCGAGAGTGTCACCGACGGAAACGTTGTCGCACAGCCAGTTCGACACGTAGCCGCCATTCGTACGCTTGACGGTGACCTTATGCACTGCATCGGTGTGCGGAGAACTCGCCAGCGAGTAGCAACGGGCGGCCGACCCGGTCAGGTCGCTTGGTACGCGCACCGTCAGGAACTGCCCCGGCCGGTAGCTGAATCGGTTCTGATACTCGTCGGGAATCGCCAGCACCACCGACTTCGCGTCGTGGCTCTCCTCGATGACGGCTGTGACGGTCAGTGCTACGGCGCGTGCGCCGTCCCCGGCTCGGCTGGCAGATCCTGCATCGGTCATGGCCGACATTGTGAGCGGCCGAGCGAACTGGCCGGGCCGCTCTCACCGGTGGCCGGGAGAAATTTCCTGATGCCCGTTGACCGGGAAGTTTTGGCGCCAAAATCCTCGGTGACTGCCTACGGTAGCCGCCGTGAGCAGCCCGACCGAAAGCAATGTTGACGTCATCGTGGTGGGTGCCGGGTTCGCTGGCCTGTATGCCCTGCACAAGTTCCGGCAACAGGGGCTGTCGGTGCGCGTCTTCGAAGCGGCACCCGAAGTCGGAGGTACCTGGTACTTCAACCGGTACCCGGGAGCGCGCTGCGATGTCGAGAGCCTGGACTACTGTTACTCGTTCTCCGATGAGTTGCAACAGGAGTGGACCTGGACCGAGAAGTACGCCACCCAGTCCGAGATCCTCGACTACATCAAGTGGGTCGCCGACAGGCTCGATCTGCGACCGGGGATCACGTTCAACACCAGGGTGGTCTCGGCTGTTCTCGACGAGGACGTGATGCGGTGGACGATCGCCACCGACAGTGGAGAAACGGTCGTCGCGCGGTTCGTGGTGATGGCCACCGGGCCGCTGTCCTCGCCCTTGACTCCGGACATCCCGGGACTGGACACCTTTGGCGGCGAGATCTATCACACCGCGCATTGGCCGCACGAGGGTGTGGACTTCACCGGAAAGCGGGTCGGCGTCATCGGGACCGGTTCGTCTGGTGTGCAATCGATTCCACTCATCGCCGAACAGGCCGCACAGCTGGTGGTGTTCCAACGCACCCCTAACTACAGCGTGCCCGCGGGTAACCGCCCGTTGACCGCCGAGGAGATCGCTCACGCCAAGGCGACCTACGACGAACGGCGCCAGATGTCCTGGCGCAGTGGCGGCGGGTCACCGCATGTCGCCCATCCGAAGCTGACCATGCAAGCCACGCCCGAAGAGCGCTACGCGGCCTTCGAGGAACGGTGGCAGCTGGGCGGGGTGTTGTTCTCCAAGACCTTCGCCGACCAGGTGACCGACATCGAGGCCAATGAGGAAGCCCGAAAGTTCTACGAAGGCAAGATTCGTGCGGTGATCGACGACCCCGAAGTCGCCGAACTGCTGATCCCCAATGATCATCCGATCGGCACCAAGCGAATCTGCACTGACACCAACTATTTCCAGACATTCAATCGCCCCAACGTCACATTGGTCAGTGTTCGCAAGACTCCGATCGAGGCGATCGACGAATCGGGCATCGAGACCTCCGAGGGGCACTACGACCTCGATGCCATCGTCTTGGCGACTGGCTTCGACGCCATGACCGGCACTCTGGCCAAGATCGACATCGTCGGTCGCGGGGGGCGCAAGCTGGTCGAGGATTGGTCACACGGGCCCCGCACCTACCTCGGGCTCGGTGTCGACGGATTCCCCAATCTGTTCCTGGTATCCGGGCCCGGCGCACCGGCGGTCCTGGCCAATATGGTTCTGCACGCCGAGGCGCACATCCAGTGGATCTCCGAGGCCATCGCCTATCTGGACCAGCATGGCTACGCGGCCATGGAAGCCAACGCCGGTGCCGTCGACGCCTGGGTTGCCGAATGTAATCAGCGAGCCGACGCCACCCTCTTTCCCAGAGCTAACTCGTGGTACGTGGGTGCCAACGTTCCCGGAAAGCCCCGCGTGTTCATGCTTTTCATCGGCGGCTTCGCCACCTACCTCGATATCTGTGCAGAGGTCGCCGACGCGGGATACAAGGGATTCACCCTGCTCAAGACGTCCTGATGCCGAGCCTGGTCATCGATGTACATGCCGGTGACGACTGTGTTGCCGAGTTCTCCGGGCTGGGTTCGGTCCGGCTGGTTTTCGAATAGATTCGAATTGAGGAGCTTTCATGGCTGCTAAGGCCTCAGTGGCGATTGTCGGGTCGGGCAATATCAGCACTGATCTGTTGTACAAGTTGTTGCGTTCGCAGTGGCT
>NZ_JRMM01000153.1:0-9621 GCF_000972905.1 Mycobacterium sp. UM_Kg27 | reverse complement strand
GCAGCGTCAGATGTGTATAAGAGACAGGCCTTGCACATGATGTAGGACAGGTAGGCGCCGGAGGAGCCGACCAGCGCGCCGGTGATGATCAGCAGGTCGTTGGAGAGCAGGAAGCCCGAGGCGGCCGCCGCCCAGCCGGAGTAGCTGTTGAGCATCGAGACGACCACCGGCATGTCGCCGCCACCGATGGAGGCCACCAGATGCCAACCCAGTGCCAGCGCCAGCACGGTGACCGCGATCAGCAGCCACAGCTGCGGCTCGTGCACGAACCACACCGTGAGTGCGAAGAACGCGACCAGAGCGCCGATGTTCAGGAAGTTCTTGCCCGGCAGCATCAGCGGGTTGGACTTCATCCGCGCGGACAGTTTGAGGTTGGCCACGATCGAGCCGGTGAAGGTGACCGCCCCGATGAACACTCCGATGAACACCTCAGCGGAGTGAATACCCAGCAAGCCCGAGGCCGCCAGCTCCTGCGCGTCAGGTCCGGTCCTGGCAGCCTCGACATGCAGGTAGCCGTTCCAGCCGACCAGCACGGCAGCCAGACCGACGAACGAGTGCAGCAGCGCGATCAGCTCGGGCATCCCGGTCATTTCGACGACCTTGGCCCGCCACAAGCCGATCGCCGCCCCCACCACGGTGGCCCCGATGAGCAACGCCAGGCCGACCGGATTGATGTCGTGATGGACCGCCAAGGTGATCGTCGCCGCCAGCGCCACCGCCATCCCCAGGATGCCGAAGCTGTTGCCGGCCTTGGACGTCTCGTGCTTACTCAGCCCGGCCAGGGCCAGGATGAACAGCAAGGCCGCGACGATGTATGCCGCCGAGGCGGCGGTCTCAACTGAAAACATAAGCGGGGTCTACTCCAAGTCGGGGTGCGCAGCGCCTCAGCTGCGAGAGAACATGGCGAGCATGCGGCGGGTCACCGCAAATCCACCGAAGATGTTGATGCTGGCCAGCAGGATCGCCGCGGCGGCCAAACTCGTGATGGCTGGGTCGCCGTGGCCGATCTGCAGCAACGCGCCGACCACGATGATCCCCGAGATCGCATTGGTCACCGACATCAGCGGCGTGTGCAGCGCGTGGTGCACATGACCGATCACGTAGTAACCGATCACGATCGCCAGCGCAAAGACAATCAGGTGCACCTGCAGCGCGGCCGGCGCCATCGCGACCAGCGCGAACAGCACGGCTGCGGCCGAGACCACCACACCCAGCCGGCGCCCGGCCGACATCGGTTCTTTGTTGGCCTGCGCGACCACCGGTGCTTCGGCGACTTTGGCCGGGGCGGCCGAGACCTGCACCGGCGGCGGGGGCCACGTCGACTCGCCGTCGCGCACCACGGTCATCGACCGCTGCACCACGTCGTCGAAGTCCAGCACCAGCTGGCCGTCCTTGCCGGGTGTCATCAACTTCATCAGGTTGACCAGGTTGGTGCCGTAGAGCTGCGACGCCTGCGCGGGCAGCCGGCCGGCCAGGTCGGTGTAGCCGATGATCGTCACCCCGTTGTCGGTAACGACGGCCTGGTCCTTGACGGTGCCCTCGACGTTGCCGCCGTTGGCCGCGGCCATGTCGACGATCACGCTGCCCGGCTTCATCGACGCCACCATGTCGGCGGTGATGATCCGCGGCGCGGGCTTACCGGGGATGAGCGCGGTGGTGACGATGATGTCGACATCGGCGCACTGGTCGGCGTAGAGCTGCGCCTCCCGGGCCTTGTAGTCGTCGCTCATCTCCTTGGCGTAGCCGGTGGCCGATACCTCGGTCTCCGTCGATTCGATCGACAGGTATTCCCCGCCGAGCGAGCGGACCTGGTCGGCCACCTCGGGACGCGGGTCGGTGGCCCGCACGATCGCCCCAAGACTGCCGGCGGCGCCGATCGCGGCCAAGCCCGCCACTCCGGCGCCCACCACCAACACTTTGGCCGGCGGCACCTTGCCCGCGGCGGTCACCTGGCCGGTGAAGAACCGGCCGAAGACATGGGCCGCCTCGATCACGGCGCGGTACCCGGCGATGTTGGCCATGGAGCTCAGCACGTCCAGCGACTGCGCACGCGAGATCCGGGGAACCGCGTCCATCGACAGCGCCGTGATGGGCCGGCGGGCCAGGTCCTCCACGCGATCGGGGTTCAGGGCCGGTGCCAACAGGCTGACCAGCGTCGCACCCGGCTTCATTCCGTCCAGCTGCTCGGTCGAGGGGGCGTTGACCCCGAAGACGATGTCGGCGGTGCGGGCATCCCCGATGGTGGCGCCGGCCTCGGTGTACGCGGCGTCGGAAAAGGACGACGCTTCTCCGGCACCGGAATCCACTACGACGTCGTAACCGAGCTTGGCTAGTGCAGCGACGGTCGTCGGCGTCGCCGACACACGCGTCTCACCGGGCTGCGCCTCGGATAGGACACCGATATTCATGACGTAGCTCTCCACATCCGCGTCTCTTCGCCGTCTTCCGGCGCTTACGGCGCCTTTCCCAGCACCTCCGGACCCCTCGTTACCCGCCAGTAGCTAAAGAGCGATAAAGGGATCGAGGCAGCATACCGTGTGGGCTTCTCAGGCCGACACCGCGCGCTGGTCCAGGGGAGCGAGCATATCGATGACGTCGACGACCGCGGCCCGGGCCGCCGCCCGGGGGCCCTGCAGGTCATCGACGAGCGCCGCCATCACCGCACCGTCGACCATGCAGACCAGGGAATAGGCCATCTCGACTCGCGCGATCCGCCCGGAGCGCTCGACAGCCTCGGTGACCGCATCAGACCGTTGGTGCAGGACACGGCGTTGAATGTCACGCAGCGCCGGGTGGCGAGAGCACACGATGTAGCGCTCATAGCGGGAGATGAGCTGCTCGGTGATCTGCTCACCGCTCTCATCCCCCACCAACAGCTCGACCAGGATGTCCGCCGTGGTCTCGGCACTGCGCCGACGCCGGGACAGCTCGGTGATACGAGCCCGCAGTTGCGCGACCTCCAACATCCCGATGTGTTCGACCGCGTGCGCGATGAGGTCTTCAAGTGACGAGAAGTAATAGGTCGTCGATGCCAGTGGCAGACCGGCCCGCTGCGCTACGGCGCGGTGTCGCACCGCATCGAACCCGCCTTCGCGCAGCAGCTCGGCAGCGGCGCTGATCAGCGCATACCGCCGCCGCTCGCCCTTGGGCGTAACTGCTGTCATCACGCCTAGAGATGCTGCCAGCCCAGGTTGCGACGCATCATGCGTTTCCGTCTTTTGCCGACAAACAGCACCACGCTGGCATGATGGCCGCCATGCCTGTGTTGAGCCGACGAGCGGTGCTGCGCGCCGGGGTCATGCTGGGCAGTGCGGGTGCAATGGGGACGAGTTCACTACTTGGTGCGCGGCCCGCGCAGGCCGCACCCACAATGACGACGGGCTCGTTCGTCTCGGCCGCGCGCGGCGGTATCACCACCAATTGGGCGATCGCCCGGCCCCCCGGCCAGACCGGGACGTTGCGTCCGCTGATCGCGTTGCACGGCAAGGGAAGTGACGCCGCGACGGTGATGGCCGGTGGGGTCGAACAGGGCCTGGCCGAAGCTGTCGACGCGGGGCTGCCGCCGTTCGCGGTGGTCGCCGTCGACGGCGGCGGAAGCTACTGGCACCGCCGCACATCCGGGGAGGACTCGGGGGCCATGGTGACCGAGGAGTTATTGCCACTGCTGGCCGAGCAGGGCCTGGACACCTCGCGAGTGGGTTTCATCGGCTGGTCGATGGGCGGCTACGGCGCGCTGCTGCTGGGGGGTCGACTCGGCGCGCGCCGAACCGCAGCGATCTGCGCGGTCAGCCCCGCACTGTGGCTGACCCCCGGAGCGACAGCGCCGGGGGCATTCGATGGCGCGTCGGACTACTCGGCCAACTCCGTTTTCGGGATGCCCGCACTCGGCTCGATACCGATTCGGGTGGACTGCGGAAACGACGACCCGTTCTATTCAGCAACTCAGGCGTTTATCGCCCAGCTGCCCAACCCTCCCGCGGGCGGGTTCTCCCCCGGTGGGCACGACGGCACATATTGGAGTTCCCAGATTCCGGCCGAGTTGACTTGGATAGCTCCGCTGCTGACGGCCTGAGCGCAAGTTCCACTTAAAAAGGACATATCTCAGCCGCTCGCGGCGCGATCGCCACCCATCGTTTCCAAACTCGGACGATTCGTCGCGAAAATCGGACTTATCGGTTCGCGAATTTCGCTTGTTTTCCAGGACTTTGGAGAAAGTTGCCGCATTTACATAACCGCAAATATCTTGTGTGACGAAGAGCACTCGGGATAAATTCAGAATGCGCACTCACGTTTAACTCAACGTTTTCTGAGCCCTTTCGACGGATTGGAAGGCCCGTGATGACAAATCGACTTATCCGAACGGCCACCGTTGCTGCCACCGCGGGTGGCGGCTTGATCACCGCGGCATTAGTGGCCTTTGTCCAGGGCGCAGTCGCTGCCGCCGCGCCCGGTGAAGACGCTTTCACCATCGACGGCACCACATTCGATCCGACATTGACTGGCGGCGGCCAGGGCTTCAACCTCGTCGCACCGCTCAACCTGGCGCCGCCGCTGCTGGGCCTGGGCGGCGGGTCGGTGGCGGTCGGTAGAAACATCTTGGACCTCGCCCCGCAGAGCTTCGATCTATCCAACGGCACCACGTCGCTCGGCAGCATCGACACCAACGAAACCGTCTCCTATCTGTTCGGCCTGCCCAACACCGCGTTCACCGTCACCGGCAGCACCCCCGCCGATGGTGTCGAGGCCTCGGCACTTCCCGTGACCGGAACCGTCTACGACGTGTTCAACCTGGGCGGCGGCTTCTACAACGTCTATGTCGCCACTCCCGGCGAGAACGGCACCGTCACCGACACCCTGGTGACGCCGTTCGGCAATATGAACCTCGACGCGCTGTTCGTCGGCATGAACGCCGCCAACCCGCTCGACCCGTCCCTCGCGTTCGCCGCGCTGCAGGCCGGCGACAGCAGCATCGGCGATGACGCCTTCAGCATCGGCGGCTTCACCTTCAACCCGTTCAGCACCGGGGAGGACGGCACGGTGACCGACGGCTTCGCCCCCGTCAGCTCGCTCGCCGGTATCCCGCCGTTGCTGAATCTCGGCGGCGGCCAACTGGTGATCAGCACGGCCTTCCCCAACGTGCAGCCCACCCCGTTCGCACCCCAGGACTTCACCGTCTACAACGGAACCGGGTCGAGCGCCACCGAGATCGGCACCGCCCACACGGCGGTGGACGTGACGAACCTGTTGGGCATGACCAACACGCAGTTCGTCGTCCAAAACGTCACAGCGGCCGACGGTGTTGACGACGCGTTGCTGCCGGTTAAGGGAGCGGTCTATGACGCGTTCAACTTCGGCGGCGGCTGGGCGAACGTCTACACCGCCACCCCGGACGTCGTCGCCGAAGACGGCACCGTCACCCACGGCACCGTTCACGACACCCTGGTGACCCCGTTCGGCAACATGAGCCTGGACGCACTGTTCGGCGGCTTCAATGCCGCCAACCCGCTCGACCCGGGTGACGCCTTCACCGGCCTGCAGGTCGGCGACAGCTCCTATGGCGACGACGCCTTCAGCCTCGGCGGCTACGTCTTCGACCCGTTCACCGGAGCCGGCGACAACGTGGCCGAGGGCTTCCGCGCCATTCCCGCGCTGTTCGGCGCCGCGCCGCTGCTGAGCCTCGGCGGCGCCACCGTCGCTCTCGGCGCTGGGGTGGACCCGATCAACTTTGCGCCGCAAGACTTCACCATCTACGGCGGGACTGACGACACCGACCTCGGAACCATCCGGGCCAGCGTAAATGTGGCGAACCTGCTGGGTATGGCCAACACCGAGTTCACCGTCCAAAGCGTCACGGCCGCCGACGGTATGGAGGACGCGTTGCTGCCGGTGAAGGGAACGGTCTACGACGTCCTCAACTTCGGCGGCGGTTGGCAGAACATCTACATCGCCACGCCCGGGGAGGACGGCACCATCACCGACACCCTGGTGACCCCGTTCGGCAACGTCGACCTGAGTTCGCTGTTCGACATGTTCAACGCCGCCAACCCGCTCGACCCGGGCGACGCCTTCACCGGTCTCGACGACGCGATGTCAGCGATGGCCTCCTCCTGGGACCCGCTGGCGCTCTTCGGCCTCTGACGCACTGCCTGAAATCCAATCGAACAGAGAGGAATACCTGTGAAGAGGAATCGACGTATACAACTGACCGCTGCCGCCGTCACTGCGGGCGGCGGGCTGCTGACCGCCGCGTTCCTGCAAACCGCTACGGCCGTCGCCGAAAGCGACGCCGACGCGGCTTTCACCATCGGCGGCCTCACCTTCACCGACCCGATGGCGATCGACTTCCTAGGCGCAGCGACGCCCGGCTATGAGCCCCTCACCCCGGTATTCGCCAACGCACCGCTGTTGTCGCTGGGCAGCGACAGCCTGCTGGGTCTGCTCAGTCTCGGATCGCAGCAGTTCACGCTCGAAGACAGCAGCGGCGTCACGCTCGGTACGATCCTGACCTCCACCAACGTGCAGAACCTCTTGGGCATCCAGACGGCGCAGTTCACCGTCACCAGCATCGATCCCGCCGCGGGCCTCACCGACGGTCAGGCTGCCGAGCTCCCGGCCGACGGCACCGTCTATAGCATCACCAACTTCGGTGGCGGCTTCGCCAACGTCTACGTGGCCACCCCGAACGCCGACGGTACAGCCGCGGCCAGCATCACCAACACGTTGATGACCCCGTTCGGCAACTTCGACCTGCCGACGTCCTACGACGCCATCGCACCACTGGACCCGGGTGCGGCGCTGGAAGCACTGGGGAACACCTCCGGCGTCACCGGTCTCAGCGATAACGCCTTTACCATCGGCGGCACCACCTTCGACCCGGGCAGCGGCGGAGTCACCGTGGCCGAACCGCTGTCGCTGGCCAGCTTCGCCCCGTTACTGAACTTCGCGGCCAGTGGGATCAACATCAGCGGCACCGGCACCAGCGGCACTCAGACGTCCCAGGTCTTCGACGTCTACACCAACGGCAGCGACGCCGGCAGCGTCGCCAGCTATCTCTGGTACTCCGACCTGTTGGGGATCGACAGCACGCAGTTCACCGTCGGGGCCATCACCCCGGCCGCCGACGCGATCCAAGGCGCGCTGAGCGCCGAACTCGACTTCACCGGCGCCAACTTCACCGCGCAGGAGTTGGCCGCTGCCTTGGCAGCCAACAGCGCACCGCTGACCTTCGGCAACGGCGAGATCGACGACACCGCGGTCACCATCGCCCTCGCCAGCAGCGGCATCAATCTGACCGGCAGCGGCATCACCACTGCCGACATCGCAGAGGTGCTCAACGGTATGAACCTCAGCGACCTGCCCGCGGTCGGAACGGTTTACAGCGTCACCGACTTTGGCGGCGGCTTTGCGAACGTCTACGAAGCCATCCCGGGAACCGGCGGCGGATCGGCCGCCATCACCAACACCCTGGTGACTCCGTTCGGCAACCTCAACCTACCGACGTCATTCGATGCCACCGCCCCGCTGGACCCGGCGGCACCATTGGGGGCACTCGCTGCGACGTCTGACAGCGCCACGCTCTCCGACAACGCGTTCACCATCGGCGGCCTCACCTTCGACCCAGGCAGCGACGGGTTCAACACCGATGGCGCCTATCCGCTATTCGGCATCGCGCCGCTGCTGCAGATCGCCGGCGTCAACGCGCTGGGAGCCTTCCTGCCCAGCCAGACCGGGGTCGCCATGTACGACAGCAGCGGCGCCGACCTGGGCACAGTCACTCTCGGCGAGAACATGTCGAACATCTTCGGCATCGAGACCACGCAGTTCACCGTCACCTCAGTCGATGCCCTCTCAGGTCTGACCGACGCGCAAATCGCAGAGTTGCCGACACTGGGCACGGTCTACAGCGTCACCGATCTCTGGGGCTTCACGAACGTCTATGAGGCCGTGGCGAACGCCGACGGCACGGCCGCGTCCAGCATCACCGACACGTTGATCACCCCGTTCGGCAACATCGACCTGTCGGGCATGTTCAGCATGTTCGACGCCGTCGCACCGCTGGACGCCGGAGATGCGGTGTCGGGCATCGACCTGACGGCCGGCGGCTTCGACTTCTTCGACCCGAGTAGCTGGTTCTGACGCGGCGTGCAGCGTCACCTCAGACGGTGACCACCGTCTACTGCTGGCAGAGCTTGCCCAGCGTGGTGATGTGCGAATCGAGGTCATGCCCCAGCTGCTCGCGCTCCGTATTCGGTTGCCCGACAAGGTAGCTGAGGTTCAGGCGCTCCAGCGCACCGGCCATCTTCTCGGTGGAGTCCACGATGTCTTGCGGCGTCGCGGGGTCCGCCTCGAGCCGGCCACGCAGGTAAGCCGCACCCGCAGTCAGCGACAACCGGGCGTTGGCGGCCACCGCGAGTTGGGCCACGGGGTTCTCCGGCTCCGGGTTTTTCATGTGCATGTTGTTGGCCACCGCTTGGCGAGCGAGCACGACCGCGCCGCACACGTCTTTCTTCGCGTCGTTGACCTGCTCACCGCTGAACTTGGCAGAACCACCCGAGGACGAGCCACCGGACGGGTGCCACAAGCCGGCGACGGCCGCACCACCGATGAGCCCGGCTACCAGTCCGACCGCCGCGGCGATCAGCAGGGGGCGGACGGTGCTCGACTGCGGCGGTGTCGGAGCCGGGGTCGGAGCTGACCGCCGTTTCGCCGTGCCGGCGGCTTTTGCCGGGCGTTCCTGCGCTTCGGATTCACTTTTCGCCGGGTCGTCCTGCTTTTCGGATTCAGTGGACTCCGGTTCAGTGTGGTCAGCCATGCCACCCAGGATAGCGGTAGGCCCCTGCGGTCAGATCTGGATCTTCCCCTGGGCGGCGGCCGCGCCGATGTCGCTGCGGAAGTGGCTTCCCGGCAAGCGTATTGAGTCGAGGATCCGGTAGGCGTCGGCACGCGCGGCATTCAGGTCGTCTCCGACACCCACCACCGACAGCACCCGCCCGCCGGAGGACACCACCGCCCCATCGTCACGGCGTGCGGTGCCGGCGTGCAAAACCCCGTCGGCCTCGGCGCCCACGATCACGTCACCGACGCGCGGCCGGCCGGGATAGTTCTCCGCGGCCAGCACCACCGTCACCGCCGCCGCATCCCGCCAGCGCAACTTGCCGAACTCGCTGAGCCCGCCGGTGGCGGCGGCATGCAGCAACTGCCCGAGCGGCGACTCGAGCAGTGCCAACACCGCCTGGGTCTCCGGATCGCCGAAGCGGCAATTGAATTCGACCACCGCCGGCCCGGTCGACGTCATCGCCAGACCGGCATACAGCAATCCGGTGAACCGGGCGCCTCGCCGGACAAGTTCGGCCGCGACGGGCTCAACGACGTCGGCGACGATGCCGGCGACAGCCTCCCGGGACAACCACGGCAACGGTGCGTAAGCGCCCATGCCGCCGGTGTTGGGGCCGCTGTCGCCGTCACCGACCCGCTTGAAGTCCTGCGCCGGCAGCAACGGGACCACGGTAGCGCCGTCGACGACACAGAACAGAGATAGTTCGGGACCGTCCAGGAAGGATTCCAGCAGCACCGGATGCCCGCTGTCGAGCAGTCCGGCGGCGTGGGCCCTGTCTCTTATAC
>NZ_JRMM01000152.1:0-9761 GCF_000972905.1 Mycobacterium sp. UM_Kg27 | reverse complement strand
ATGTGTATAAGAGACAGTTGCCGGGTCGACACTGACCGCCGACGTCACCGGCCCAGCGGCCACGGTCGCCGACCTGACCGATGCCGGGGCGCGGGACCGGTTCGCGATCGAGCTGGCGATAGGTGTGCTGCTGCTGTTCATTTTGGGCGTCATCTACCGCAACCCGCTCACCATGCTGCTGCCGCTGATCACCATCGGCGTATCGATGGTGGTCGCCCAGGCGGCAGTCGCGACCGCGTCACTGGTGAGCGGAATGGCCGTCTCCAACCAGGCCATCGTGATGCTCAGCGCCTTGATTGCCGGGGTGGGAACCGATTACGTCGTCTTCCTGGTCAGCCGCTATCACGACTACATCCGGATGGGATCCGGTACTGCCGAGGACTGCCGGCGCGCCGTGCAGCGCGCCCTGGCATCGATAGGCAAGGTGATTGCCGCATCCGCGGCCACCGTTGCCATCACCCTGCTGGGGATGGGCTTTGCCAAACTGGGGGTCTTCGCCACCGTCGGCCCGGTGCTGGCGATCGGGATCGCGGTGGCGTTCTTGGCGGCGGTGACGTTGCTTCCGGCCATTCTGACGCTGGCCGGACCGCGCGGATGGGTGGCACCACGCCCCGAACGCGCTGCGCGGTTCTGGCGCCGCACCGGGGTGCGAATCGTTCGGCGCCCCAAGACGTATCTGGTCGGTAGCCTGGCGCTGTTGCTGGCGTTGGGCAGTGCCGCCGGGCTGATTCGGTTCAACTACGACGACCGCAAACAACTGCCGGATTCCGTTGACAGCTCAGTGGGGTATGCGGCGCTGGATCGGCACTTCGCGGTGAACCAGACGATCCCTGAGTACCTGCTGGTCCAATCTCCCAACGATCTGCGTACGCCGCGGGCTCTTGCCGATATGGAGCAGATGGCGCAACGGATCAGCCAGATCCCGGGCGTGGCCGCCGTCCGCGGTGTCACCCGGCCGGGTGGGGAGTCGCTCGAAGAGGCCAGGGCCACTTACCAAGCCGGTGAGGTCGGGGGCCAGCTGGGCGACGCCGCGGGCTTGATCGCTGAGCGCGACGGCGACCTCAACCGGCTGACCACGGGATCCCGGAAGTTGGCAAACAGCCTCGAAGATCTGAACACCCAGGTCAGCCAGTCGCTTGGCAGCGTGCGAAGTCTGGTCGATGCGCTGGCGTATCTGCAGATGCAGTTCGGCGGCACCAAGACATTCGGTGAAATCGACCAGGCCACTAGGCTGGTCAACAGTATCCGGGCGCTCGGCGACGCCCTCCAGGTGACCTTCGCCGGGCTCGCGTCCAGCTTCGACTGGGTCGATCCCGTCACCGAGTCCCTCGATGCCAGCCCGACATGCGACGCCAATCCGATCTGCGGGACGGCGCGGGCCGAGTTCCACAAGCTGCAGAACGCCCGCGCCGCAGGCACTCTCGATGAGATCTCCAGCCTGTTTCGCCAGCTGCAGTCGGCGCAGCCCTCGCAGACGCTGTCGTCGGCGGTCAACGGGCTCAGCCGCTCCTTGCAGTCAGCCTCGCAGTCTCTGCATGCGCTGGGATTCGACAGCCCTCGTCGGGTGCAGCGCAAGGTCATCGAGATGCAGAACGGCACCAGCGAGCTCGCCAGCGCCGGCCGTCAGGTGGCCGACGGGGTGCAACTCCTGGTCGACCAGACCAAGGAGTTGGGACTGGGCCTCGACACCGCGTCAGCGTTCCTCATGACCATGGGCCATGAGGCTTCCGAACCGTCCATGGCGGGTTTCAATGTGCCCCGACAGGTGCTGGCCACGGAGGAATTCAAGGAACTGGCCCACACCTTCGTCTCGCCCGACGGGCATTCGGTGCGGTATTTCATCCAAACCGGTGAGGACCCGTTCAGCACCGAAGCCATGGACCAGGTCAACACGATTCTCGCGACCGCCCAAGCGGCGCAACCCAATACCGTGCTGGCGGATGCCTCGATCTCGATCTCCGGGTACCCTGTCACACTGCGCGATATTCGCGACTACTACGACCGGGATATCCGGCTCATCGTTGTCCTGACAACCCTGGTGGTGCTGCTGATTCTGACCGCCCTGCTGCGCTCGGTCATCGCACCGATCTATCTGGTGGGCTCGGTGATCGTCTCCTACCTGTCGGCGATCGGGCTCGGTGCCTTGGTCTTTCAGGTCATATTGGGCCAGCAACTGCATTGGAGCGTGCCAGGTTTGGCGTTTGTGGTGCTGGTGGCGGTGGGCGCCGACTACAACATGCTGCTGGCGTCCCGCTTGCGCGACGAGTCGTCGCTGGGCGTGCGGACCAGCGTCATCCGCACGGTCGGCTCAACCGGCGCGGTGATCACCGCAGCGGGACTCATCTTCGCCTCCGCGATGTTCGGGCTGCTGTTCGCCAGTGTGGGGGCCGTGGTGCAGGGCGGCTTCGTGATCGGCGCCGGCATCCTTGTGGACACCTTTGTGGTGCGCAGTATTACCGTGCCCGCCGCGGCGGCGCTGCTGGGACGGGCCAATTGGTGGCCCGCGCGGCCGTGGCTACAACCCCGGCCCGACTCTCTGAAACGGGGCAGCGCCAACGGCGATGTGATCGAGACGGTGGCCGACGCCTGAGGCCGTGGGTCAGCCGGTGAATCCGAAGAAGTTGCGAAGCTTGCCGACGGTGTCGTCGACGGCGCTGTTGGTCTCCGGTCCCAGAACCTGCACCACATCCATCCCGGCCGGGTGGACTGAAATGGGTCGGGTAGCGGGGTCGTCATTGCGGGAGTAGCCGGCGTCGACCTGGGGCTGCAGGAAGGCGTCGAGCTGGTCGACCACGTCGTCGGGTACGCCGGCGAAGCGTAGCGGCAGGGTCAGCGGCAGGTGATTGATCGGGATGAAGTACGACGTCGTCGTCGCGCCCCGGGAATTGACGGTGGACCGGATGTTTTGGGCGGGCACGTCGGCGGGCGTGGTGAAGGCAGCCGGCGTGTGCACGATGGCGGCGCCGATGAGCGCATTGGCTACCGACCACAGGTTCTCGGGCCGATCCGGGAAGTCGGCCATGCCGTCGTAGGCAGCGACCACCCGATTGGAGTCATACTGGCTCTCCACTTCCGGGGGCATGGTGTAGTCCTCGAGTGGTAGACGGCTGCCCGGTGGGAAGAGTCCGGAGAGAAAGCTCTTCCCGAAAGCGTGCTTTCCCATGGGAGAGCCGAACGTCGAGAACTGCAGCATGTGTGGCGGCGGCGCACTGGGGTCGTTGGCGAGCCGGACCTGCTCCTTGTCCAGCGCCATGGTGCCCTGCGACAACCCGACAACGGCGGCCGGCTCATTCCCGCTGCGAATGATCGCGTCCAGGCTGTCGGTGGCCGCGTCGACAGCGGCGGCCACGGTCACGTTGTCGCGCTTGGCGTCGGGCGCGAACATGGTGGGCACCCACCGGAACATGGCGCCAGCCGGGTAGTCGATGATCTCGCGCTTCTTGTTTGGGAAATAGCCGGAGCCGGCGCGCTTGGTGTAGTCCGCCCACGGGATGCCCGGTGGTCGAGCACCGCCGACTGCGTAGACGACGTCCACATTCGACGCATCGCCCACCGGCGGCGGCGTCGGCGACGGTGCAATCCCCGGGGTATCGAGGGGACGTGCCGGAGCCGCAGTCGCGGTACTTGCACTCAACCCACTAGCCGACCCGGCGAGCAGCACCGCGAGAGCTCCGGCGACCAGTCGTTTCATCGCTAACCCCTTCAACCGTGCAGGCCCGCGGGCGGACCCGACGTCCACCTTCTCACAATCCCAGGACACCGGCAGTGCATAAGACACCGCCGACGGCGGCCAGCAGCGCTGCGACCTGGCCAGGCCGGCGTTGCCGACCCCAGTTGTGCAGCGCGGCCATGAACCTCCGGGTGGCGTCGGGTGCCACCAGGTAGGCCAGCAGCGGAATCTCGACGAGCGCGAACGCCAACACATTGAAGGTCAGCAGTGCGGCGATCTTCGTGCTGGTGGCGGCGCCGGAGGCGACGATGATCGCCATCGCGGCGAGGTAGTCCACCGAAGGCAGCGCGATACCCAAACCGGCTGTTCCCGCCACCCACAGTGACCGGCCTTTGAGCAACCGCTGGGCTCGAGCAGAGAATCCGACCGGGACCGAATCGGAACGACCCGTACGGGTCTGGCGTGGACTGGCGACCAGCACCCTGAGCACGAGAACCGCGGCGGTCAGCAGTGCCAGCGCGCCGACGATGATCTGAACGCGCGGCAGCGTCAGCCCAGAGGACTCGGTGACCGAGGGCGGCAGGAGGAACAACACCACCAGACCGCCGGTAGTCCCCATGACGAAGCCGCCGCCCAGGAACGCCATCAGCTGCAGTACCGGCCGGGGCCGGTTCAGCATCAGCAGCGTCAGACCGATGCGCACCGGCTCGATGCTGGTGGCAGCCGCCATCACTACCAGGGCTATCCACATGCGGCGACGTCGTATCGCGGGGACGCGGCCGGCTCAGCGGTCCATCCGGGTGAACTGCTGGTTCTGGTACTGCTCGACGCAGGCGGCCCGGCGAACCTTGCCGCTGGTGGTGATGGGAATCGATCCCGGCCCGACCAGCACGACATCGGCGACGGTCACTCCGTGGGTCTGGGAGATGGCTACCTGCACATCGTTTTTCAGGGTGGCCAGTCGCAGGGCGGTGTCCTCCGGAGATTCGCCACGATCGCGGACCTCGATGATGGTGACCAGGGTCTCGTCCTCGTTGACGGGAACCGCGATCGCCGCGACGCGACCGCCGCTGATCTCTTGGAGGGTGGCTTCGATGTCCTCGGGGTAGTGGTTGCGCCCGCGGATGATCAGCAGATCCTTCATGCGGCCGACGATGAACAGCTCACCCTCGGAGATGAATCCGAGGTCACCGGTCCGCAGCCAGGGGCCGCTCGGGGTGCCCTCGGACGCCCTGACCAGACTGGCCTCGAACACTTCCCGCGTCTGTTCCGGCTTGTTCCAGTAGCCGGCGGCTACGTTGGCGCCGGCCGTCCAGATCTCGCCGACGGTTCCCACCGAGCACTCGGCGCAGGTTTCGGGGTCCACGATGCGCACCGCCGGCGACTTCGGCACACCGTAGGTGAGCAGGGGCGTACCGTCCGGCGCCTCACACCGCTGCGCGCTGCCGCGCGTCAACTTCTCCGATTCGAAGTAGACGGTCTGGGGCGCGCACTCCACGTCGAGCGTGGCGACGTACAGGGTGGCCTCGGCCAACCCATACGCGGGGTGCAGCGCCCGGGCACGGAAGTTGTGGGGAGCGAATCGGTTGAGAAAGCGCTCCAAAGTCGCGGGGTGGACGCGTTCGCTGCCGCTGACGATGCCCAGCACGTCGCCCAGATCGCGGCCGGCCAGGTCCTCGTCGGTGGTCTTGCGCACCGCCAGTTCGAAGGCGAAGTTCGGCGCCGCAGAAAATGCCCGGGTGTGGCTGGCCATGGCCTGGATCCAGCGCGCCGGACGTTGCAGGAACGCCACGGGGCTGCTCAGCTCGCACCGGTAGCCGCCGAGGACCGGCGCGATGATGCCCAGGATCAAGCCCAGATCGTGGTAGAAGGGCAGCCACGACACGATCGTGGTGTCGGGCGGCGCCACCCCGTTGAACTCCGGGAAGTAGCCCGCCATGAACTGCCGGAAGTTCACCTGAAGGTTGCGGTGCGACACCATCACCCCGGCCGGAAGCCGGGTCGACCCCGAGGTGTACTGCAGGTACGCCACCCCGCCGGAGTCGACAGGCGGCTCACCCATGGCGACACTGGCGTCCAGGTCCAGCGTGTCGACAGCGACGACTGTCGCGGTGGCGTCGGCCCCGGATTCGCGCACATACTCGGCGACCAGGCCGGCGGCCCCGGCGGTGGTCAGGACGACGGACGGCGCGGTGTCGGTGAGCACGGCGCTGACCCGCTCATCATGTGCGCCGGGATGCGGCACCGGCAGGGGCACCGCGATGAATCCCGCCTGGATGGCACCGAGGAAGGCCGCGACGTAGCCGAGGCCCTGGGGGGCGAGGATGACGGCCCGGTCCCCGGCCGAGCCGTGCTGCTTGAGCTCGCGGGCCACGTTGAGGGCTCGCCGATAGACCTGTGACCAGGACAGCGTCTCCGCGACGCCCTCCCAATCCTGGTCGTAATCGGTGTAGGTGAATGCCGGCTCATCCGGGGAGAGGAAAGCCCGCTCGCGCAGCAAAGTTAATAGGGAAACATCTGACATGGCGGTGAGGCTACCGTCACAGTCCGACATGTGCCGGGCGAGCGTGAACGGGAGGACCTTGTACCTCAATTTCGCCGCGGGACCGGTCCTCCGGTAACCTAGCCCGGTTGCCGACGCAGGCGACCCTCCTGCCGTGGATACCTCCACGGCCGCACTACGACCATAGGAGGTGATGAGGTTCCCATGCGTCCATACGAAATCATGGTCATCCTTGACCCCACTCTCGACGAGCGCACCGTTGCCCCGTCCCTGGAGACGTTCCTGAACGTCATCCGTAAAGACGGCGGTTCGGTGGACAAGGTCGACATCTGGGGCAAGCGCCGCCTGGCTTACGAGATCGCCAAGCATGCCGAGGGCATCTACGCGGTCATCGACGTCAAGGCCGAGCCGGCCACCGTGTCCGAGCTCGACCGTCAGCTCAGCCTGAACGAGTCGGTGCTTCGTACCAAGGTGATGCGCACCGACAAGTCGTAGGCGACTGTCGCAGCCGTTGCGTAGGCTCATGCTGCGAATGCAGCATCAAGCGCTGACACCGATCCTAGGAGGGCCCCGTGGCTGTAGGTGACACCACGATCACCGTCGTTGGAAACCTGACCGCGGACCCGGATCTGCGGTTCACCCCCTCGGGGGCGGCGGTCGCCAACTTCACGGTGGCGTCCACCCCGCGGGTCTTTGACCGGCAGAGCAATGAGTGGAAGGACGGCGACGCGCTGTTCCTTCGGTGCAACATCTGGCGTGAGGCCGCCGAGAACGTGGCCGAGAGCCTCACCCGCGGATCGCGGGTGATCGTCACCGGGCGGCTGCGGCAGCGGTCCTTCGAGACCCGCGAGGGCGAGAAGCGCACCGTCTACGAGGTCGAGGTCGACGAGGTCGGCCCCTCGTTGCGGTACGCCACCGCCAAGATCAACAAGGTCAGCCGCGGTGGCGGCGGAGGCGGCTTCGGCGGGGGCGGCGGCATGTCAGCCCCGTCCGGCCCGTCGGGCGCGTCCGGCCCGGCCGCGGAAGACCCGTGGGGCAGTGCTCCGGCGTCCGGCTCCTTCGGTGGCGCCGACGACGAGCCGCCCTTTTAGACAAACGAACCACAGCACGAAAGAGATAGGTAGATGGCCAAATCCAACAAGCGGCGTCCGGCTCCTGAAAAGCCGATCAAGGCTCGCAAGTGCGCATTCTGCTCGAACAAGAAGCAGGTGATCGACTACAAGGACACCTCGCTGCTGCGCACCTACATCAGTGAGCGGGGCAAGATCCGCGCCCGTCGTGTGACCGGCAACTGCGTTCAGCACCAGCGCGACGTCGCGCTCGCGGTGAAGAACGCCCGCGAGGTCGCGTTGCTGCCCTTCACCTCGTCGGCGCGCTAGCCGACCACTCAATCTTGGAGAAAGTACGAAACGATGAAGCTCATTTTGACCGCTGAGGTGGACCACCTCGGAGCGGCCGGAGACACCGTCGAGGTCAAGGACGGATACGGCCGCAACTTCCTGCTCCCGCGGGGGCTGGCCATCGTCGCCACGCGCGGCGCGCAGAAGCAGGCCGACGACATCCGTCGGGCCCGCGAGACCAAGCAGGTGCGCGACCTGGACCACGCCAAGGAGCTCAAGGAAGCTTTGCAGGCGCTGGGCACGGTCACCTTGCCGGTGAAGACCTCCGGCGACTCGGGCAAGCTGTTCGGCTCGGTCACCGCGGCTGACGTGGTCGCCGCCATCAAGAAGGCCGGCGGGCCGAACCTCGACCGGCGGATCGTCCGGCTGCCCAAGGCCCACATCAAGGCCGTCGGCAGCCACCCGGTGTCGGTGCACCTGCACCCCGACGTGAACGTCGACGTCACCCTCGACGTCGCCGCGGCAAACTAGCACATACCGCAGCAGCCCCGGCAGCGCCCTGATCGGCGCCGCCGGGGCTTTGCTGTGTTCGGACGAGGTTCCATCAGGTTAGCGCTGGCTAACTTTTAGGCCCGTGTGCATGGGTGGGGTCGTTTACTTTGATGTGGAATCGCGTCTACCTGTCTGCAAGGCAACACGCCCAAGACGGCAACCAATGACGACACGCCGAAGAGATTGTGCTCCACAATCAAAACACCCCTTGCTACCGCTTCTACCTGCGGGGATAACGCGGGTTAGAAGGGCAATCCACAAGTCATCCCCACCGATCCAAACAATTGCGGGAAAGGTGTGCACACTTAATCCACACCTTTGTGAACAAGCCCGTTTTGTACGGCCGCCAGCAACGCCTACCGTCAACGCGGCACGGCAGGGCGGGATTGTCGGTGTCCGCTGTTAGGTTGCGGCAGCAACGTCGAAAAGACGTTCGAGTGTGCCGGTGGAGAAGGTGGGGCGCATGGCGGTAGTCGACGACCGTGGTCATTCTGAGCTTGAGGAGCCGCCACGCGAGGACGTGGGCCGCCAGCCACCCCAGGATCTCGCCGCAGAGCAGTCGGTGCTCGGGGGCATGCTGCTGAGCAAGGACGCCATCGCCGACGTGCTGGAGCGGCTGCGGCCGGCTGACTTCTACCGCCCGGTGCACCAGAACATCTACGACGCGATCCTGGACCTCTACGGGCGCGGTGAGCCGGCCGACGCGGTGACTGTGGCGGCTGAGCTGGACCGCCGCGGACTGCTGCGCCGGGTGGGCGGCGCCCCGTATCTGCACACGCTGATCTCTACGGTGCCGACCGCGGCCAACGCCGGCTACTACGCCACGATCGTCGCGGAGAAGGCGATCCTGCGCCGGCTGGTAGAGGCCGGCACTCGAGTAGTGCAGTACGGCTACGCCGGTGCTGAGGGCGCCGATGTCGCCGAGATCGTCGACCGGGCCCAGGCCGAGATCTATGAGGTGGCCGAACGGCGCAGCTCCGAGGACTTCGTACCGCTGGAAGACCTGCTGCAGCCGACCATGGACGAGATCGACGCGATCGCCTCGCACGGCGGTATCGCGCGCGGTGTGCCGACCGGCTTCACCGACCTCGACGAGGTGACCAACGGGCTGCACCCGGGACAGATGATCATCATTGCGGCGCGGCCCGGTATGGGGAAGGCGCTGGCGCTCAACACCCCGTTGCCGACCCCGGCCGGCTGGACCACGATGGGCGATGTCGCCGTCGGTGATGAGCTGCTGGACGCCGACGGGCGGCCCACCCGTGTGCTGGCCGCCACGGACATCCTGTTGGGCCGGCCCTGCTACGAGGTGAAGTTCTCCGACGGCACGGTGATCGTCGCCGACGGCGAGCACCTGTGGCCGACGACCGCGGGTGTGCGCAGCACCGCGCAGTTGCGCTGCGGACTGGACCGGATTGCCCCGGCCGGTACGCCGGCGCGGTCGGACGGAGGCACGGCGCTGCTGGCGCCGGCCCTGAGCCTGACCGCGGTGCGGCGGGTACCCAGCGTGGCAGTGCGCTGCGTGCAGGTCGACAACCCGGCACGGCTGTACCTGGCCGGCCGTGGCATGGTGCCTACCCACAACTCCACGCTGGCCCTGGACTTCATGCGATCGTGCTCGATCAAGAACCGGATGGCCAGCGTCATCTTCTCGCTGGAAATGAGCAAGTCCGAGACTGTCTCTTATACACATCTC
>NZ_JRMM01000151.1:0-9791 GCF_000972905.1 Mycobacterium sp. UM_Kg27 | reverse complement strand
GAAGCGCTTCACTACGATCACAGGCACACCCCACCGAAGGCGGGGTGATTCAAGGAAATCAGTCCCCGGACTTACCGGGACGGCTCAGTGCGATTGCTAGGGTCGCCGGGCAGTCTCGCGCAAACTTCGACGAGGGAATCCGATCGTGACAAAGGTGAAGCGGTTTCGGTGCGGTGCGACCGTCGCCGGCCTGGTTGCCGGAACGGGGGCGGTGGTCGCGGCGCAGACGGGGCTGTCGGCGGTGACTGCCGACTGGATGTTGGCCGCCGAGCACGTGCTGCTGATCGGTACCGACGGCACCAACCTGGACAAGATCCTGGAGTACGCCTACAACGACGGCAGCGGCTTCAAAACCGCGATGGACCAAGGCATTACCGGAACTGCGAGCCTGGTTAACCACACCACCTTCTCCGGCCCATCATGGTCGACGATTTTGACCGGGGTGTGGGACGACAAGCACGGTGTGACCAACAACCTGTTCAGCCCCGAGCCGTATAACCAGTGGCCGACGGTGTTCAACCTTCTCGAGTACTACAAGCCCGAGATCAACACCACGGTGATCGCCGACTGGGACTACATCAACGACATTGCTGCCGCCGGCGGCTACCCGGTCGACAACAACGTCTTCGTGCCCTTCGAGACCAACTGGGCCGATGCCGACGCGCTGGTCACCTCGCAGACCATCGCCCAGATCCTGGCGACCGCGGACAACCCCGACGACATCTCCAACTTCCTGTTCTCCTACCAAGTGCAGGTCGACGAGGCCGGGCATGCATTCGGCGGCGGGTCGGCCGAATACGCCCAAGCGGTGGTGAACGTGGGCGCCAACATCCAGCAGATCCTGGCCGCGGTCGCGCAGGTCAAGGCGATCACCGGTGACGACTGGTCGATCATCATCACCACCGACCACGGCCACCAGCAGTCGCACGACATCTTGGGTCACGGCTTCCAATCACCCAACGAGACATCATCTTTCGTCATCTTCGACCAGGCTGGTGATCACGCCACCGACGGCAGTCAGAACCTGAACTACTCCACCGTCGACATCACGCCCACGATCCTGTCGCTGTTCGGAGTCCCGATGCGGTCGGACTTCGACGGCGTCTCGATGGCGAACGACCCCTCCATCCTGAACAGCATCGTCACGCCCGCGGACCTCAAGCAGGCGCTCCTCGCCGCGCTCGCGAATTACGGCTACCCCAATATCGGTAACGACATCGAACTGGCCATCCGCACGGTTGTCACCTCCATCCCGTACGGGCTCAATCTGGTCGTCAACGAGATCGACAAGCTCTTGCAATCGATCGTCGATCAGGACATCTTCCTGATCAGTGGACTGGCCCAATTCGCCCAGCAGATCAACGATTTCGTTGGCGGTCTGGTGGTCGACACCAGCGTTGCACTGGCTCGAGGCGTTGCTTTCCTGACCGGATCGGGAGTCATTGCGCCGACCGACCCGCCGCTGCCGTTGCCTGGTGCCTCGGAGTTCTCTGACCCGTGGGGGCTGCTCGCCGCAGGTGACAACCTGTTCGCGCCTGACCATTCGGTGGGGGGATTCGAACTGCCCTGGCTGCTCGACGCCTGATAGGCGCATTACGCCCGCGACTCTGGGGGCCGTCCCGGTTTCTTCAATTGGAGTAGCGGCGACGCGTGCTCTCCAAATCACGGCGGTCGCGGGCGAAGTCAGGGTCCGGGTTATCGATTTCGATCTCGCGCATGAGTGAAATTGTGTCGTCGAGTACGTCGACACGGCTGAAGCGGTCCGCAAGCGCAATACCTACGTCGGCAAGCACTCGAAAGTTGTAGCGATCGTGCGGCCACCTTGTTGTGCAGCTACGTGCGATTCGTTCGGCCTCCAGCATCATGGCGAGCAGGTCTTCCTCCATCAGTCCCCCGCTGTTGAGAGCTCGGCGCAGCGTCAGTGTGGCTCGGTAGCGCTCAACGATGTTGTCAGTGCCGATTTCCTCTTGGCTCGACCGAATCGCGCGATCCGCTTCATCGAGCATGTTCTCGTCGAGGAACATTCGAATAAGTCTGCGACGTGGAGTCCGTTCACCTGGGACCGTAGCGATCAATTTGCGCATTAGGTCACGCTGATGTTCCCGATTTGTCAGTCGTGGTATTCCCATGTCGTTTCCAGCAATGCCACGCGCCGTCTCAAGCTCTAGATATTCGGTCGGGTTGAGTCCTTCGATTAGGCGGTCGAGCAATATGCGAAGTTCTTCTTGATCGGCAAATTTGTAAGTCGAAATGACCTGGGCAATGACGTCGTGGCGCGCTGCCCAACCATAGAGTCCCTTGCGTTCGCTAATGTCGTATTCACTGACGATATCAGCCATCCGCTCCAGGAGATCTGCTAATCCATTCGGGGCGATTCCGAGTAGGCGCATGATGAGCTGGCGATGGACTTTTCCGCCCATCGACTGCACTGCGGCGACATACCGATAGACGTGCTGAGCGTCATCATCGAGGTCGGCGAACTCCCTGAGCAAGATGTCATCCAGCTGGTCGGTCTGAAAGATGTTCTTCAGGCAGACGTACATCTCTGCGCTGCAACGTTCCCGCAAGCGCCGAACTTTGTCTTGGTGGCCGAGGTTAAGGAAGTCAGGTTCGACCAAGCTTCGGATCTCCGGCTTGCGGTCGACGAGATTAATCAACTCACGAATGTCGCTATCGGCTAGCAGTGATAGCCGTTCGAAGGTTCCACGGCTAAAGAAATAGGGTGATTTCACGCGCGTCTTCCACTGTGCGGCATTAACTGTGACGATGATGCGCAGAAAAGGCCGGTCACGCGTTCCGAGAATATCTACGAGGCGGCTGACGCTCGAAAGGTGCTGAGCGCAGTCGTCGACCAGTAACATTCCCTGACGATTGTTTGCCCGGAGTTGTTTCTCAAAACCGACCCAACCGTCTACGTCCAGCGGAAAATTGTTAAGGTGTTCGAAGGCGAGGAAGCCCTCTCCGTGGCGGAAGTGTAGGAGTCGTCGCGCCAGCGAAGTCTTGCCCACCCCGGCGGCTCCTGCGAGGACCAGAAAGAAGCCGCGCAGGCCCTGCTGCAACTGGCGCAGCCGGGGCTCATTGCTACGTTCAATGGTTAACCCAGCCTGGATGTCTGCATAGGTAGCGGGACTCCCGTTGTACAGGCGCAGGGGATCGGGCGCTAGGGCGACCGCGTGTGCAACTTTGGTTGTTGTAGTTGCGAGCGACGGAGGAAGAGTTGTCAGCGATTGATCGTCTTCCGCCGAGATGCAGGCGGCGTCTGGCTGAGCTGATTGAAGGTGATGCATGAGGTCATCGAGCGTGCCTTGGACGACTTCGATGCCGCGCTGATCTAGTAGGCGCGCGCGATCTTCGTCGTACTCATAAACCAAGAGAAAAACTCGTCCTTGTACACCCTGCGTGCGAAGTTCGCCGATCTCCTTCGCAAGTTCGCGCAGGTGATGGTCACGTAGAGACTGACCGACAACAAGTGTGTTGCTGTTCATCATGGACATCTGCAGGCTGAGGAACAACGACTGGCGGTATTGCCTGACATCGTCGTAATCGAGTTCAGTAAGGACCATCCGCGCGCGATCGCCCAAACCCACGTCCTGGCTAACGCAGCCGTGAATCTTGAACAAGGTTGCCGCTGCGCTTCCGGTGGTGGTCGAGAAGTCGAAGTTTGACCGTACGACGTCGAGGGATACGCCGGCGCTGCGAAATGCGGTCTCCACCAGCCGGTCGAAGTTGGTGGTGTAGATGCCCTTCCACTTATAAGTTGGCAGGGCGAGGATGCCTCCGGTCGGCTCCAGATCTCTCAGGCGCCGTTTGACCGCAATTGCAAGGTCTTTTCTGCCCAAGCGATTTTCGAAGATGCCTGCGATCTCGGCCAGGTCGTCACCCTCTGGCGGCGGGGACAGCTTCTCGGCGAGGTGCCGCGCTAATTTCGCTCCTGTGGGCGCGCCAGATGGAATCGAGGCACCTGCGCCAAGCAGCAAGACTGTTTGCTCTGGATTGATCGAGGCCGCGAGTTCAGTGAGTTTCATTGGAGCGACAACTTACTGGCAAGCAGTGACGTTGCGGCTCAAATTCGAGCCGCGTCGTCATATCGAGAGGTCGTGCCGCAGGAGGGCCCTACTCTTCAATGCCGCGACACTACGAGCCAGGCGATAGTTGGTGGCGGCATTGAACCTGTGTTGCACAGTTCGTCGCATGGCTCGAAAAGCACCGCCTCACTCGCCTGCTCGCGGGTGAGGCGGTGCTTTGCCTCGGGGTGGCTGACGGGACTCGAACCCGCGACACCCAGGATCACAACCTGGTGCTCTACCAACTGAACTACAGCCACCATTGCTGCCAACTTGCAAGCAGCGTCGTCGATACTAACCGCTTGGGCGCTCAGCGACCGAATCGATATCGTCGGGCGCGTCCGCCGGCGGCCCCAGTTCCCCGGCGATCGCAGCGATATCGCTGGTAGAGGGTCCGGGAGGGCCGACGAATGCGGTACGCCGGTAGTACTTCAATTCCCGGATGGACTCGTGGATATCGGCCAGTGCGCGGTGCGCCAGGCCCTTCTCGGGCTGGCCGAAGTAGATCCGGGGGTACCACCGGCGGCACAGCTCCTTGATCGAGCTGACGTCGATCATCCGGTAGTGCAGGTAGTCGTTGAGGGCACCCATGTCGCGGGCCAGGAAACCGCGGTCGGTAGCGATCGAGTTGCCGGCCAGTGGTGCCGTCTTGGCCTGCTTGACGTGGCTGCGGATGTAGTCGAGCACCATCGCCTCGGCCGTGGCCAGATCGACCGACGATGCTCTGACCTCGTCGATCAGGCCCGATCGGGTGTGCATGTCGGTCACCACGGGGCTCATCGCGTCCAGGTCGGCGTCGTCGGCGTGGATCACCACGTCGATACCGTCGCCCAGGATGTTCAGGTCGCCATCGGTGACCAGGGCAGCGATCTCGATGAGCTTGTCCGAGCCCAGATCGAGGCCGGTCATCTCACAGTCGATCCAGACGAGTTCGTCTCGTGCAGCACTCACAGTGAGCCAACGTTAGCCGTTCGCCGCAGCCATAGGCGCACAGCGGTACAGACCGGCCAAGTAATGTCGTGACCTGTGAGTCCCGAGTCGGCGGCGAACGCCGCGCAGCAGATCGCGGCGGGCTATGTCGCAGACGGCCAGGCCCTCGAACTGGGCACGGTCGTCATCGACGACACCGCAGACGCCTCCGCCCAGGTCCGCATCCCGCTGGCCACGATCAACCGCCACGGCCTGGTGGCCGGCGCCACCGGCACCGGCAAGACCAAGACCTTGCAGGTGATCGCCGAGCAGCTGTCCGCCGCCGGTGTCCCGGTGCTGATGGCCGATGTCAAGGGCGACCTGTCCGGGCTGTCGCGGGCCGGGGAGGCCGGGGACAAGATCACGCAGCGCGCCACCGAGACCGGCGACGACTGGACGCCGACGGCGTTCCCGGTGGAGTTTCTGTCGCTGGGCACCGGCGGTCTCGGGATCCCGGTGCGCGCCACCATTTCCAGCTTCGGTCCCATCCTGTTGTCGAAGGTCTTGGGGCTCAACAGCACCCAGGAGTCGACCCTCGGGCTGATCTTCCACTGGGCAGACCAGAACGGTTATCTGCTGCTGGACCTGAAGGATTTGCGTTCGGTCATCACGTTTTTGACCAGCGACGCCGGAAAACCCCAGCTCAAGAACATCGGCGGAGTATCGGCTCAGACCGCGGGGGTGATCCTGCGTGCCCTGGTCAATCTGGAGGCCGAAGGCGGCGACACCTTCTTCGGTGAGCCGGAGCTCAAACCGGAGGACTTGCTGCGCACCGACAGCCAGGGCCGCGGCATCATCTCGCTGCTGAAACTGGGTGATCAAGCCGCCCGCCCGGTGTTGTTCTCCACCTTCTTGATGTGGGTGCTCGCCGACCTGTTCACGCTGCTTCCTGAGGTCGGCGACGTCGACAAGCCCAAGCTGGTGTTCTTCTTCGACGAGGCGCACCTGCTGTTCACCGACGCCTCGAAGGCGTTCTTGCAGCAGGTCGAACAGACCGTGAAGCTGATCCGCTCCAAGGGCGTTGGGGTGTTCTTCTGCACTCAGTTGCCCACCGATGTGCCCAACAGCGTGCTGTCGCAGCTGGGCGCCCGGATCCAGCACGCGTTGCGGGCATTCACCCCCGATGATCAGGCGGCGCTGAGCAAAACGGTGCGCACCTACCCGAAAACGAAGGTGTATGACCTGGAGTCGGCGCTGACGTCGCTGGGGATCGGCGAGGCGATCGTCACCGTCCTGTCGGAGAAGGGTGCCCCAACCCCGGTCGCCTGGACGCGACTGCGGGCGCCGCGATCGCTGATGGCCTCCGTCGGCGATGCGGCGATCACCGCCGCGGCCACCGCGAGCCCGCTGCACGCCGTCTACAGCGAGACAGTGGATCGTGAGTCGGCCTATGAGATCTTGTCCGGCAAGCTCGCGGCGGGGGAGGGCAGTGCGCCGCCCTCCGACGCCCAGGGGTACGACGGTGTGCCGCCGCCACCGAAAGTGCACTGGTGGACGCGGTTCGGTCGCTGGCTCAAGGGTATCTTCGCCAGCCCGGCGGCAAAGAGCTTCGCCCGCTCGGCGGGCACCGCGATGGGTCGCGAGATCACCCGCGGCATGATGGGCACCGGCCGGCGTCGCCGCTAGCCCCCGCCGAGTTTCTTGTAGACCGCCCCCACGATCGGCGTGACGATAGCGCGCGGCGCGTAGCCGCTGGCCATCGACATGGCCTTGGAGGTGACGCCTGGCACCACGCGCATCTTGTTGCGCGCCAACGCATCCAATGACAACTTCGCGGTGTGTTGGGTGGAGATCCACAAAAAGTCCGGGATCAGCCGGTCGACCAACGAGGCCTCGGTGGCATCAGGCATCTCGGCGCGCACCGGACCGGGCGCCAACAGTGTCACGTGCACCCCGGACTTGAGCAGCTCGCCGCGCAGCGACTCGCTGAACGTGTTGGCGAAGGCCTTGGTGGCGGCGTAGGTGGCGTTGTTGGGGATCGGCGAGTTTCCGGCCGCCGAGCCGGAGATCAAGATGCCGCCGGCGTGCCGTTCGAGCATGCCCGGCAGCACCGCCAACACCAGGTCGTGCACCGCCACCGCGTTCAGCTGCACCTGGGCCTTCTCCGCCGCCGGGTCCAGGCCGGAGATCGGTCCGAACGTCGCGGTTCCGGCGTTGGCGCACAGCACCGAGATCTCCCGCTCGGCCAGTTCAGCGCAGAACGCGTCACGTGCGGGCGGGTCGGCCAGGTCGACGGCGCGTACCTCTACCGCGACCCGGTACGTGTCACGCAGCCGCGCCGCCACGTCGTTGAGCACGTCTTCGCGGCGCGCGGTGATGATCAGGGCGTGGCCGCGGGCGGCCAGCTCGGTGGCCAGCGCCTCACCGATTCCCTGGGACGCTCCGGTGACGACGGCGCGGGCATCTGGGCTGGGAGCAGGAATTGGCATGGGGCAATCGTAGAGTGCCAGTCATGGGAGAGCCGGGGGCGGACAAGCCGGGGCGTTCCCGGATCGTGGCCTGGGCGCTGTGGGACACCGGTGCAGCCGGAGTTTCCGCCATCGTTGTGACGTTCGTCTACTCGGTGTATCTGACCAGCAGTGTGGGTCGAGAGCTGCCCGGAGAGGTGTCCCCGGCCAGCTGGCTGGGCCGCACCCTGGCCATCTCCGGGCTGACCGTGGCCGCAGTCGCGCCGGTGATCGGAGTCTGGGTGGCTGCCCCGCACCGCCGTCGCCTGACGCTGGCGGTGCTGACCGGTACCGCAGCGGTCTTGACAGCCTCGATGAGCCTGATCCGTGATGAGCCCGCCTACCTGGCTCCGGGACTGTTGCTGTTGGCGTTGACCGCCGCATGTGGCGACCTGGCCGGCGTGCCCTACAACGCCATGCTGCGGCAGCTGTCGACGCCGCAGAACTCCGGCCGGATCTCCGGGTTCGGCTGGGCGGCCGGCTATGCCGGCAGCGTGGTGTTGCTGCTGCTGGTCTACGTGGGCTGCATCGCCGGCAGCGGTCCCACCCGCGGCCTGCTGCACTTGTCCACTGAAGGCGGACACAACGTTCGAGTGGCGATGCTGCTGGCCGCGGCCTGGCTGACGGTGTTCGCGTTGCCGTTGTTGGTCACCGCGCAGCGCTTGGCCGGCGAGACCGAGGCGCCTGCCGTGCGGGTGGGCTTCCTCGGTGGCTACCGCCAGCTGTGGCGCGACATCACCGGGGAATGGCGCCGCGACCGCAACTTGGTCTTCTACCTGGTGGCCAGCGCGATCTTCCGGGATGGGCTGGCCGGGGTGTTCGCGTTCGGCGCGGTGCTCGGCGTCAACGTCTACGGCATCTCAGCCGGCGACGTGCTGATCTTCGGGGTGGCGGCCAGTGTGGTGGCCGCAGTCGGGGCCATCGCCGGTGGCCTGCTCGACGACCGGATCGGATCCAAAACCGTCATCGTGGGCTCACTGGTCGTGATGATCGCTGCCGGCACCACGTTGATTACACTGTCGGGGCCGGGCGCGTTCTGGGCCTGCGGGCTGGTGCTGTGTCTGTTCATCGGGCCGACTCAGTCCTCGGCACGCACCCTGCTGCTGCGGATGGCCCAAGAAGGCCGGGATGGGTTCGAAGGGGTGGCGTTCGGCCTCTACACGATGACCGGTCGGGCGGTGTCGTTCCTGGCGCCGTGGCTGTTCTCGGTCTTCGTCGACGTCTTCGGCACCGATCGGGCGGGCATGGGCGGGTTGTGTACCGTCCTGCTGCTGGGCCTGCTGGCGCTGCTGCCGGTGCGGGTGCCGATGGCGCCGACCCCGCTTCGCCCGGCTTCGCCGCGCTAGCGATCGCCGCGTCAGCCGGCAGCAGCGCACACCGTGAGAATCGAACCGGTGCGCTGGCGGACTTGTGCACCGTCCACCGATACCGAGCAGGTGATCTGTTCGCCGAAATTGACCACCGTGACCGCCGCCGCCGTCGTGGCCGGCGGCGTCAGCGTCACCTGCTTGCTCCACGGCAGCGCCACATTGAACTCAGTCTTCAAGATGCCGCCGGTATCGATGTAGGCGATGCTCAGCGCCCGACCGGTCCCGCTGACGCTGTAGAGGATCGTCTCGGGCACTCCGGCAGTGGTCGATGTCGTCGGTGGAGGTGTGGTCGTTGTGCTCGGCGCCGGCGTCGTTGGCGTCGAGGGAGTGGTGGTGGGGACACGCTTGGGCACCGGGGTGCTCGGGGCGGTCGGCAACGGGGTCACCGGCGTGACGGTGGCTGAATTGCGCTGTGAGCCATTAGCAATCACCAGGGCGATCACCATGCCGACCACCAGCAGTACCGCGGCGCCGGCTACCAGGAACAGCCAGGCCGGGAACCGCGGGGGCTCCGGCGGTCCACCTTCGCCGCCGCCTACGGGTCCACCCTCCGGGAGCTGGGATGCCTCCCAGTGCTGCCGCGGCAACTGCTCGGTCGGGTGGGGAGCCTGCGGCGGATAACCGGACGGGTACGACGGCAGCTGCCCGGCGTAGGCCGGGTCGACGTAGGGCGGATAGCCGGACGTCGGCGGCTCAGACGCTCCACCGCGCTGCCAGGACTGATTAGAGCCCTCCGGTCGATACGGATCGGTCATGCCCACCTCATGGCTTGCAGGGTACCTGCGCCGGGCGTCTGCGGCCGGGACGTCGGCGCGCGGTCCTAAATTCCGGTCGCGCCCAGCGCGCTGATCGTCATCGCCCGCAACACCGCTCGCGAGCGTTCCGGGCCGGCCGACTTGGCGCCAATGGGCTTCATGCTGTGCCTGTCTCTTATACACATC
>NZ_JRMM01000150.1:0-10166 GCF_000972905.1 Mycobacterium sp. UM_Kg27 | reverse complement strand
TGTATAAGAGACAGGTGCACCGGCGCCGGGCCGCCACCCGGCTCGGCGCCGGCGGAATCCGCGCCGCGCAACGCACCCGAGCCCGCCGCCGTCGCAGCCGTCACGGCCACCGAACTCGGCCCCACCTGGCACCGCGACTGCCCGGTCACCCCCGCGCAGTTGCGGCGGGTCACCGTGACCCACCTGGGCTTCGACGACCGGCCGCATCGCGGCGAGTTGATCGTGCATCAGGAGCTGGTTCCTCAGGTCATCGCCATATTCGACCGCCTCTACCGGCTGGAGTTCCCGATCGAGCGGATGCAACCGGTGGCGCACTATCGCGGCGGTGACGACGAGCTGTCGATGGAGGACAACAACACCTCGGCGTTCAACTGCCGGCGCATCCCGGGCTCCGGCAACTGGGCGCTCCACGCCTATGGCCGGGCCATCGACGTCAACCCGCTGCTGAATCCGTGGGTCGATCACGGCAGGTTCGTGCCCCGCAACGCCGCGGTCTACCTGGATCGCCGCCGGATCGAGCCGGGCCTGCTGCATGCCGGTGATGCCGCGGTGCGCGCCTTCACCGATGCTGGGTGGAGCTGGGGCGGCAACTGGCGCTCGCCGGTGGACTACCAGCATTTCGAGCGGCGCTGACGCGCGCCTACTCCACCAGCTCCGAGAGCTCCAGCCAACGGCCCTCCTGCTCGGCCACCTCGGCCTCCAGCGCCCTCAGCTGCCGGGTAAGCTCCGCCAGGCCCACATGATCGGACTGGTCAAAGGCGGCCAGCTCGTGATGCTTGGCCTCGATCTGCTCGGCCAGCCGCGCGAGCCGGCGATCGACGGCCGCCAGATCCTTCTGTGCCGCACGCAGTTCGGCTCCCGACAGCGGAC
Source organism: Mycobacterium sp. UM_Kg27 (assembly GCF_000972905.1). NCBI lineage: Bacteria > Bacillati > Actinomycetota > Actinomycetes > Mycobacteriales > Mycobacteriaceae > Mycobacterium > Mycobacterium sp. UM_Kg27. The sequence continues at coordinate 9,296 of NZ_JRMM01000150.1, read as the reverse complement.
CGGGACCATCGTCGGCAGCGGCGGCGGGCCGCGACACCGGCGCTCGACGAGCGTCGGCGGCCAGCTGCAGGTATTCATCGACACCGCCCGGTAGGTGGCGCAGGCGCCCGTCCAGGATCGCGTACTGGTTGTCGGTCACCCGCTCCAACAGATACCGGTCATGGGAGACCACGATCAAGGTGCCCGGCCAGGAGTCCAACAGATCCTCGGTCGCGGTCAGCATGTCGGTGTCGACGTCGTTGGTGGGCTCGTCGAGCACCAGCACGTTCGGCTCGGCGAGCAAGGTGAGCATCAACTGCAGCCGCCGTTGCTGCCCGCCGGAGAGCTCGCCCACCCGCGCCGACAGCTGAGCGCTGCCGAACCCGAGCCGCTCCAACAGCTGTGCGGGCGTCATCTCCTTGCCGTCGACCTGGTAGTCGTTGCGCAGCCGGCCCAGCACGTCGGCGACCCGGTCGTCGCGCAGCGTCGCCAATTCCGCCGACTGCTGGTCCAAAATGCCCAGTCGCACCGTCTTGCCGCGCTTGACTCGGCCGCTGTCCGGCACCACCGTCCCGGCGATCAGCCCGAGCAGGGTGGATTTCCCGGCACCGTTGGCGCCGACGATCCCGGTGCGCTCACCGGGGCCGATCCGCCACTCGACGTCGCGCAGCACCGGTTTGCCGTCGAACGAGACCGAGACGTCCAGCAGGTCGATGACATCCTTGCCCAGCCGTGCGGTCGCCAGCTTCATCAGCTCGACGTCGTTGCGCAGCGGCGGAACATCGGCGATCAGCGCGTTGGCCGCCTCGATGCGGAACTTCGGCTTGGAGGTGCGCGCCGGTGCCCCACGTCGCAGCCAGGCCAACTCTTTGCGTAACAGGTTCTGCCGCCTGGCCTCACTGGCCGCGGCCATCCGGTCGCGCTCCACCCGCTGCAGAACATAGGCCGCATAGCCGCCCTGGAACGGTTCCACGATGCGGTCGTGCACTTCCCAGGTGGTGGTGGCCACCTCGTCGAGAAACCACCGGTCGTGCGTGACCACCAGCAGGGCGCCGGCACTGCGAGCCCAGCGCTGCTGAAGATGGCGCGCCAGCCAGGTGATTCCCTCGACGTCGAGGTGGTTGGTCGGCTCGTCGAGGCAGATCACGTCCCATTCGCCGATCAGCAAGGCCGCCAACTGCACTCGCCGGCGTTGCCCGCCCGACAGCCCGGAGATGGTTGCGTCCCATGCGATGTCGGAGACCAAGCCGTCCACCACGTCGCGGATTCGCGGATTGGAGGCCCATTCATGGTCGGCCTGGTCACCGACCAGCGACGCCCCCAGCGTGCTGTCCGGGGCGAGGGTGTCGGCCTGGTCCAGCAACCCGACCCGCAGTCCGCTGCGCCGGGTGACGCGGCCCGAGTCCGGGGTGGCGGCGCCGGCCAGCAGCCGCAGCAGCGACGATTTGCCGTCGCCATTGCGCCCGACGATGCCGATCCGGGCGCCGTCATTGACCCCGAGGGTGACTGAGTCCAACACCACACCGGTGGGGTACCGCAGGTGAAGGGCCTCAGCTCCGAGCAGGTGTGCCACTGCTGGAACGGTACTGCCTGCCCCTCGGCGAATGGTGAACCAGCCGGACGAACGGCCCTGATATGCCAGAATGTGCACGTCATTCCAGGATCGTGCGCAACGTAGGGGAGCAGCGGTGGATCTGAACTTGTCGGCCATCACCCGGCCGGTCGAGTGGCTGATGGCCACCGCACAGAACGGCCTGGAGGTGCTGCGCTGGGGCGGTCTGGAGACCGGAACTGTGCCCTCACCGTTCCAGATCGTCGAGAGCACCCCGATGTACAAGCTGCGGCGGTACTTCCCGCCGGACAGCCGACCGGGTCAACCGCAGCCCGGACCGCCGGTGCTGCTGGTGCACCCGATGATGATGTCGGCAAACATGTGGGACGTCACGCAAGACGAGGGCGCGGTCGGCATTCTGCGGGCCGCCGGCGTGGACCCGTGGGTGATCGACTTCGGCTCACCGGACCAGATCGAAGGCGGCATGCGCCGCAACCTGGCCGACCACATCGTCGGCCTGAGCCAGGCCATCGACACCGTGGCCGAGACCACCGGGCGCGACGTGCACGTGGCCGGCTACTCCCAGGGCGGCATGTTCGCCTATCAGACCGGGGCATACCGGCATTCGAAGAACATCGCCAGCATCATCGCGTTCGGTTCTCCGGTGGACACGCTGGCCGCGCTGCCGATGGGACTGCCGCCCAATCTGGCCTCCGGTGTCGCCGGCTTCATGGCCGACCACGTCTTCAACCGGCTCGACATCTCCGGATGGCAGGCTCGCCTGGGCTTCCAGATGATGGACCCGCTCAAGACGGCGAAGGCGCGGATGGACTTCCTGCGCCAGCTGCATGACCGCGAAGCCCTGCTGCCGCGCGAGGCGCAGCGCCGCTTCCTGGAGTCCGAAGGCTGGATCGCCTGGTCGGGTCCGGCGATCTCCGAGCTGCTCAAGCAGTTCATCGCCCACAACCGGATGATGACGGGTGGTTTCGCGATCAACGGTCAGCTGGTCACGCTCACCGACATCACCTGTCCGGTGCTGGCATTCGTCGGCGAGGTCGATGACATCGGGCAGCCGGCGGCGGTTCGCGGGATCCGCCGCGCGGCGCCCGACGCCAAGGTCTTCGAATATCTGTTGCGGGCAGGCCACTTCGGTCTGGTGGTGGGTTCCAAGGCCGCCGAACTGACCTGGCCGACCGTGGCGCGCTGGGTGCTGTGGCAGTCCGGAATGGGTCCGCAGCCGGCCGGCGTGGCGCTGATGTCCGCGCAGCCGTCCGAAGGCGACAAGCGCGGTGTGGCGATGACGTCGCGGATCGCGCACGGGCTGGGTGAGGCCTCCGAGGTCGCGTTGACGCTGGCGCGCGGCGCCGCGGACGCCATGGTGGCGGCGCAGAAATCGATGCGCACCATGGCCGTTGAGACCGCGCGCACCCTGCCGCGGCTGGCCCGACTCGGACAGATCAACGACCACACCCGCATCTCGCTGGGCCGCATCATCGATGAGCAGGCCGCCGACTCACCCGACGGCGAATTCCTCTTGTTCGACGGGCGCGTGCACACCTACGAGGCGGTCAACAAGCGCATCGACAACGTCGTCCGCGGCCTGATCGAAGTCGGGGTGCGCCAAGGCGTCCACGTCGGCGTGCTGATGGCCACCCGGCCCAGCGCCCTGGTCGCGATCGCGGCGCTGTCTCGGCTGGGTGCGGTGGCCGTGCTGATGCCGACCGACGGCGACCTGCTGCCCGCGGCTCACCTGGGCGGCATCTCCGACATCATCGTCGACCCGGAGACCCTGGAGCTGGTCGGCGCGGCCGCCCGCGAACTGGACTGCCAGGTGCTGGTGCTCGGCGGTGGTGAAGCCCGCGACCTGGACCTGCCCACCGACATCGACGTCGTCGACATGGAACAGATCGACCCGGACGCCGTCGAACTGCCCGGCTGGTACCGGCCGAACCCCGGTTTCGCCCGCGACCTGGCATTCGTGGCCTTCGGCAACGCGGCCGGCGAGCTGGTGGCCAAGCAGATCACCAACTTCCGCTGGGCGCTCTCGGCGTTCGGCACCGCGTCGACAGCGGCCCTGGGCCCCAACGACACGGTGTACTGCCTCACACCGCTGCACCACGAGTCCGGACTCCTGGTCAGCCTCGGCGGTGCCGTGGTCGGTGGGGCCCGCATCGCGCTCTCGCGCGGCCTGAACCCGGACCGGTTCGTCTACGAGGTCCGTCAGTACGGCGTGAGCGTGGTGTCCTACACCTGGGCGATGCTCGGTGAGGTCATCGACGACCCGAACTTCGTCTTGCAGGGCAACCACCCGGTCCGGCTGTTCATCGGTTCCGGTATGCCCGTCGGCCTGTGGAACCGGGTGACCGACGTGTTCGCGCCGGCCCACGTCGTCGAGTTCTTCGCCACCAAGGACGGTCAGGCCGTGCTGGCCAACGTCTCCGGCGCCAAGGTCGGCAGCAAGGGGCGCCCGCTGCCCGGCGCGGTGGATGTCGAGCTGGCCGCATACGACTGCGATCACGACCTGATCCTGGAAGACGACCGCGGTTTCGTGCGAGTCGCCGAGACCGATGAAGTCGGCGTGATGCTGGCCAAGCCGCGCGGACCTATCGACCCGTCGGCCTCGGTCAAGCGCGGGGTGTTCGCGCCGGCCGACACCTGGATCTCCACCGAGTTCCTGTTCCGGCGCGACGCCGACGGCGACTACTGGCTGGTCGGCGGGCGCGCATCCAGCATCCGCACCGACCGCGGGATCGCCTTCCCGGTAGTCATCACCGACGCCCTGGGCGCCGTCACCGGCGTGGACCTGGCCGTCACCTATCGGGTGCCGACGGAGGGGGCGGACCTGGTGGTGTCGGCGGTGACCGTGCAGCCCGGCGCCACCATCACCGCGGCCGACCTCAGCGAGGCGGTGGCCGCGCTTCCGTCCGGTGTCGGTCCCGATGTCATCCACGTGGTGCCGGACCTGTCGCTGAGCACCGTGTACCGACCGGTGGTGGGCGCGCTGCGCGACGCCGGGCTGCCCAAGGCAGGACGCAACGCCTGGTACTACGACGCCGGCAGCCGGCAGTTCAAACGGCTGACCGCCGCGGTGCGTGGCGAATTGGCCGGTGGCCGACCATGATCGCCCAGGACCTGCTCGACATCCTGGTCTGCCCGGCCGACCGCGGGCCGCTGCTGCTGGTGCGGCGCTCCGGTGGCTCCGGCAACCAGGCGCTCTACAACCCGCGCCTGCACCGGGCCTACCGCATCGACGACGACATCCCGGTGCTGCTGATCGACGAGTCCGAAACCATCGGCGACGACGAACACGCCCTGCTCATTGCCCAAGCGGGTCCGGCAGCTCCCCAGTGAGATAACGCTGCAGGGTCGGGGCGATCATCGCCACCACCTCCCGCGCGGGCAGCGAGGCGATCGGCTCGAGCCCGACGATGTAGCGGGCGACCACCACGCCCATCAACTGGCTGGCGGCGAACTCGGCGCGCAGCACGCCGGTTCCGGACGGCTCGTCGATGCGCGGGGCGAGTTCGGCGATCACGATGTCACGAAAGAACGACCGGGCCAAGGGCTCCTCGGTCCCGGTGAGCATGGACCGCATCGCCGCGATCACGCCGGTGCCGGCCTGCGAATCCCACAGCGGCAGCAGCAGTTCGGGCAGGGTGCGCCCGAGTCGCTCGACCGGCGTCTCGCGCAACGGCCCCAGCACCGCCATCGGATCGATCGGCAGCTCGACCGCAGCGGCGAACAGCTGCTGCTTGGTGCCGTGGTAGTGGTGTACCAGCGCTGCGTCGACGCCCGCCGCGGCGGCCACCGCCCGAATCGAGGTGTTCGCGAAACCATTGCGGGCGAACAGCTCTCGAGCCGCGCTCAGGATTTTCTCTCGGTTGTCCGAGCCGCCGGACGGGCGACCCGGTCTGCGGCTGTTCGACGCGGTGGCCATTACGCGGTCCGTCGCCGCAGCGTGACCGCGGCCAGTCCCAGTGCCGCGGTCGCGAACGCCAGCACGATGACGATGTCGCGCACGGCGACACCGGTCAGGTCCGGGTGGGCGCCCACCTGCTGCAGCGCTTCGAGGGCGTAGCTGGCCGGCATGGCGTTGCTCACCCACTGCAGCCACTCCGGCATCGCCGCGCGCGGCACGATGATTCCGGCCAGCAGCAGCTGCGGCACCATCACCAGCGGAATGAACTGCACGGCCTGGAATTCAGTGCGGGCGAACGCGCTGCACAGCAGCCCCAGGCCGACGCCGAGCACCGCGTTGATGATCGCGATCCCGAACACCCATGCCGGGCTGCCCGCGGTGTGGAAATCCAGCAGCCAGAATGCGACCAGACACGCCAGGCTGGCCTGCGCGGCCGCCGCGATCGAGAACGCGGTCCCGTAGGCGGCCAGCAGGTCGCCCCGGCGCAGCGGGGTGGTCAGGATGCGCTCCAGGGTTCCCGAGGCGCGTTCGCGCTGCATGGTGATCGCGGTGATCACGAACATCAGAAACAGCGGGAACAGGCCCAGCAGCACCAGGCAGGCGGCGTTGAACGGCGACGGCGTACCCGGCGGGTGCACGGCGCCCGAGAACATGAAGTACATCAGCGTGATGACCAGGCTGGGCACCAGCAGGATCATCGCGACGCTGCGGTGATCACCTGCCAGCTGGCGCAGGATTCGCAGCGTGGTGGCCGCGAAGGGCCGTAGCTGCAGGGCTCCGGTCAGCCGGCTCGGGGCGCGGTGGTGCGCCGGATGATGGACAGGAACGCTTCTTCCATCGATTGACATCCGGTCTCCTCTCGCAGTCGTCGCGGGGTGGTACGCGCCAGCAGCCGGCCCTCGCGCATCAGCAGCAGATCGCCGCAGTGCTCGGCCTCGTCCATCACGTGGCTGGACACCAGCAAGGTGGTGCCGCGCCGGGCCAGCGCCGCGAACTGCTGCCAGAGTTCGGCGCGCAGCACCGGGTCCAGGCCGATCGTCGGCTCGTCGAGCACCAGTAGGTCCGGCCGGCCGACCAGGGCGCAGGCCAGGGAGACCCGGGCGCGCTGCCCGCCGGACAGGTTGGCGCAGTAGTCGCCGCGGTGCTGGCGCAGGTCCACCAGCTCGATCGCATCGTCGGCGTCGCGGGTGTCGACCCCGGTGAGTGCGGCGAAGTACCGCACGTTGTCGACCACTCGCAGGTCGTCGTAGATGGTGGCCTGCTGCGGCATGTAGCCGACCCGGTGGCGCAGCGCGGGGGAGCCGGCCGGGCTGCCGAGCACCTCGACCCGGCCGCCGGTGATCAGCTGGGTGCCCACGATGGCGCGCATCAGGGTGGTCTTGCCGCAGCCGGACGGCCCGAGCAGGCCGGTGATGGTGCCCGGGGCGATCTGCACCGAGAGGTCGTGCAGTACCGGCCGCTTGCCGCGCGCCACCCGCAGGTGATCGATCGCCACGGCAGGACCCGATGCCAAGAATTCATCAAGCGATGAAATCACCATGTGATGAATAATCTGCCCGGCACGGCACCCTGTCAAGGGGTTGGGGCCGCAAGGCAGAATCTCCCAGCGTGAGTGCTGTCCGGCTTGCCGTGGATCCGCTCGCGGCTGCCCACCGATTACTCGGCGCCACCCTCACCTGCCGCGGCGTTGACGCCACGATCGTCGAAGTGGAGGCCTACGGGGGCGTGCCGAGCGGGCCCTGGCCGGACCCGGCGGCGCATTCCTACCGCGGCCCCACCCCGCGCAACACCGTGATGTTCGGCCCGCCCGGGCGCCTCTACACCTACCGCAGCTACGGCATGCACATCTGCGCCAACGTGGTCTGCGGCCCGGACGGGACGGCCGCCGCGGTGCTGCTGCGGGCGGCGGTTATCGCCGCGGGTAAGCAGCTGGTCCAAGCCCGCCGCGGTGACACCGTGCCGGACGTGGCATTGGCCCGCGGTCCGGGCAACCTCTGCTCCGCGTTGGGAATCACCATGGCGGACAACGGAATCGACCTGTTCGCCCCACGCAGCCCGGTGCGGCTGCAGCTCGGCGGGCCGCTGCCGGCACAGGCCGGGCCGCGCGTGGGCGTCAGTCAGGCCGCCGACCGGCCGTGGCGGCTGTGGGCGGCCGGGACACCCGAGGTTTCGGCGTACCGACGCAGCCCGCGGGCACCGGCGCCGGGCGCCTCGGACTGATCCGGGAAAATCAACCCATGCCGACGACGATTCTCGACGAGCTGACCTGGCGCGGGCTGATCGCCCAGTCGACCGACCTGGACGCCCTGACCGCCGACGTGACGCGCGGACCGATCACGGTGTATGCCGGATTCGACCCGACCGCGCCGAGCCTGCACGCCGGAAACCTGGTGCCGCTGCTGGCATTGCGCCGCTTCCAGCGGGCCGGGCATCGGCCCATCGTGTTGGCCGGCGGCGCCACCGGGCTCATCGGCGATCCTCGCGACAGCGGCGAACGCACCCTGAACACCGCGGACACCGTGGCCGAGTGGTCCGAGCGGATCCGCGGGCAGCTGGAGCGCTTCGTCGACTTCGACGACGGCCCGACCGGTGCCGTGGTGGTGAACAACCTGGACTGGACCGCGCCGCTGTCGGCGGTGGAATTCCTGCGTGACGTGGGCAAACACTTCTCGGTCAACGTGATGCTGGACCGCGACACCATCCGGCGCCGACTCGATGAGGGCATCTCCTACACCGAATTCAGCTACATGCTCCTTCAGGCCAACGACTACGTGCAGCTGCATCAGCGCTACGGCTGTTCGCTGCAGATCGGCGGCTCCGATCAGTGGGGCAACATCATCGCCGGGGTGCGGCTGGTGCGCCAGAAGTCGGGCGCGACCGTGCACGCGTTGACGGTGCCCCTGGTTACCGCCGCCGACGGCACCAAGTTCGGCAAGTCCACCGGCGGTGGGAGCCTGTGGCTGGATCCCGAGATGACCAGCCCGTACGCCTGGTATCAGTACTTCTTCAACACCGCCGACGCCGACGTGATCCGTTACCTGCGCTGGTTCACCTTCTTGTCGGCCGAGGAGCTGGCCGCACTGGAGGAAGCGACCGCGCAACGCCCGCACGAGCGCGCCGCCCAGCGCGCCCTGGCCCGGGAGTTCACCACCTTGGTGCACGGGGAGGCCGCGACCGAGGCGGTGGAGCTGGCCAGCCAGGCACTGTTCGGCCGGGGCGAGCTGACCCGATTGGACGAATCCACCCTGACCGCGGCCCTGCAAGAGACCTCGGTCGCGCAGCTGGAGCCCGGAACCGCGGACAGCATTGTCGACCTTTTGGTGGCCACCGGTCTGTCGGCAAGTCGGGGCGCGGCCCGGCGCACCGTCGGCGAGGGCGGTGTCTCGGTGAACAACGTTCGCGTCGACAGCGAGGAATGGACGCCGCAGCCCGACGATTTCCTACATGGCCGGTGGTTGGTGCTGCGCCGCGGCAAGCGCAACGTGGCAGGGGTGGAACGCGTCTAGAGCAGGGCCCGAACCGCCCCGGCGGGCGCCGGAGTTGATCTTGAACCGGCTGAAAAGGGCCTGCTAGCAGCGGATTTGACTCCCAGTTTCACCTCGCGTAACTTTATCGACGTCGCCGCGACACGGCCAAGCCGGGGGAGCGCGACAAGCCCGCGGAATCGACAGAGATTCAGATGCGATTCCGGGGGTTTTCATCTGCCCGCACTGCCGATACGCGGCTTTTAGCCGCGGTTCGACTGCGCGTTCAGGTGGGCGTGTTGTTTGAGAACTCAATAGTGTGTTTGGTGGTTTTTGTTTGTTGTTGTTTTTGCCATGCCTTCGGCGCCCCGTGTTGGGGGTG
>NZ_JRMM01000149.1:0-10174 GCF_000972905.1 Mycobacterium sp. UM_Kg27 | reverse complement strand
TCACCGAACCGCGCACAGTCCTCCGAAAACGACATGGTCGCCGCAACCTCTCATCGAGAGTGTTGCGACGACCATGTGAACCCGCCCAGTCCCGGGGGTTTGCGCTTAGCACCGGTTTACATGTCGAGCCCGAACCCGAAGTACCCGCCCAGATCTGCCAGGCCGGCCTCGAAGAAATTGGTGAAGTCGGCGAAGACGCCGTCACCGGCCAGCCCGTCGATGATCCCGCTTTCCGAACCGAACAGGTAGTTGCCGGCGTCTTCGAGCTGAATCTCGTCACCACCGGTCATCAGTGCGAACAACAAGACGTTGCTGGCGTCGTAGAACTGCGTCAGCGCACCGTTGAACAAGCTGTAGGAGCCCGGGTCCGAAGACATTTCGCTTTCCCAATTCGGGCCGAACAGCATGGCCGCGAAGGTCGCGTTATCCGCCAAGTCGTCTGCGGAAATGGTGCTGAACGACAGCGGGTCAGCGAGCGTGGGCGCGCCGGGGGTGATCAGGTCGCTGTCGACACCCGACGCCGAGGCCTGGGCTCCGAAGAGCCAGTTCATCGACTGAACCTGACCCAACAGGATGTTGCTGAAGTCCGGAAGGTTGTCGGTCTCCTCGTCGGCGGCGGCCGCCAACGGCGCCAACGCGAGTGCCGCACCAGCGACAAAACTGCCGATCACGCCGAATTTACGCATGTTGATCCCCCAAAATTCCCTACATACTGGCCGGCGGCTAATTTTCCCGTCCCCACCGGCGGCTCCCCCCAGCAACGTTGCTGTAAGCCGGGTTAAATCTAACAAGCACCTGTGACTAACGCAAGTGAATGTTCACTTTCACTTTGGTTTCCTCGAGCCCTTGCCCCATGCTGGGCCCGCAGTGAGCGGGATTTACGCACGTCGGCGCGTTTCATGGACCACAAAATGGGCGGCGCATTACACAGCGTTGGATGATGAGGAAATTTTCAAGTGAACGACCGGCCCGACGCTGCCGCAGCCGACGGAACCCCCGGAGACGATCCTCCGGGGGTTCGGCTTCGGGCGGCGGCTAGGAGTCGAAGACGCCGAAGTAGCCCAGCAGGTCGCCCCAGGCGAACTGGAAATAGCTCATGGCTTCCGCCCAGCCGGTGTCGGCGCCGTTGGCGATGGCCTCCATGCTGCTCCCGCCGAACAGGTCGCCGGTGCCGCCGTCCCAGTCGAGCACGGCGCCGTTGTTCATCATCGCGTACAGCAGCGAGTTGATGCCGTCGTCGAACGGGACCATCGCACCGTTGAAGACGCTGTAGGCACCGGGGTCGGTGGCCAGTCCGGCTTCGAACGGATTGAACCCGTAGACCAGGTGAGCGAACGGGGTTGTGCCATTGTCCTGAACCGTCGAGACCGCCGCCGGTTTGATGATGTCGAAGCCCTGCGGACCCACGGTGACGTCCGTGGAAGGGACGCCCGCCAGGAAGGTGTCGGTCCCGAACAGAAAGTTCATCGTCCCGATCTCACTGGTGACGACCGGCGCCAACGGGTCGGTGTCGGCCGAGGCCAAGGGCGCCAAGACAAACGCCGCGCCGGCGGCGAAGCCACCGACGACGACGATTTTGCGAATGTTCATGTTCAATGCCTTTCGCGATGTCTCTTTGGGCCGTAGTCCGCCCCAGGAGCCCCCCGGCCCCCTCACTGAAAGCCACAGGGGCTCTGTCAGTTTCACTACTCCGGTTGCGATGTAGACGCTGCGTGATAGTTGCGCAAATCCATATACCTCCTGATAGCCCCTCGGTGCATAAGAAGACCCGGGCGATCACCCCCCGACTCAGCCAAAGGCATCAGCTGCCGGCGAACGCGTTGCCGTACATGCCGTTCCGGGCGGTGACTTACCCCAGCTCAAGCACCCCCGGAGGAAAGCCAAGACCCTCCCCAGACTGCAGTTTTCGGCGACTTCCACTCCCCGATTGAGATCTTCCGTCCGGCTGACGCCCCGGATGTAGCTGCGCCGGCCCGGTGAAAAGAAGCCCCCGGTTAATCAATATTCCCGTACCGTACGCCGATGGGTCTCTGCGGACAACACAAGTGGCGCTTCAGTTTTCGTACAGATTCCTGTGCCTTTTGGTTACGTTGGCGTCAAGGAAACGCCGCCGCTGAGACGGCGTCGCGGCGGCCGGAAACCAGTGCCAGAAGCGGGTTTCGCCTATGCTGCGAGCATGGCTTCCCCGCGGAAGACCCCATGGCAGTCGGTGCAGCGATTCGCAGAGAACCTGGTGTTCAACGAAGCCCCACGGTTCATCCGCCAACTCGAGCAGGCACCGCAGGTACAGCAGCGCATCCAGCGCGGTATCGAGCAGGGCATCAAGATCGGTCTGGACATCCTCAGCGGCGCGACCTCGGAGCCGGCTACGGAGATCGCCGCCGGCCGTCCAGTGACCGACAGCAGTGTTCCCACCGCGCACCGGGCACGCCGGCTCGTCTACGCCCCCGACCTCAACGGTCGCGCCGACCCCGGCGAGATCGTCTGGACCTGGGTGGCCTACGAGGACATTGCGGGCCAGGGGCCCTTACAAGGAGAAGACCGGCCGGTGTTGGTCGTCGGCCGCGACCGCAACATGCTGCTGGGCCTGATGCTGTCCAGCAGGCAACGGCATGCCGAGGACCCGAACTGGGTCGGCATCGGCGCGGGCAGCTGGGATGACGCTCACCGGGTCAGCTGGGTGCGGCTTGACCGGGTGCTAGACGTGCCCGAGGAGTCGATCCGGCGCGAAGGCGCCATTCTGGAGCGTTCGGCGTTCGATGTGGTGGCAGCCCGACTGCGCAGCGACTACGCGTGGAGCTGACGCTGCAACCGGCTAGCCCTGGGCGATGTAGTCGCGCAGTTGCTCGTGCTCGGCTTGCAACTCTTCCATTCGAGACTTGACGACGTCGCCGATGCTGACGATCCCGGCCAACCGGCCGTTTTCGAGCACCGGTATGTGCCGCGCACGGTGCTCGGTCATCAACATGCTGACCTCGTCGGCGGTGTCGGTCTTGGCGCAGGTCGCCACCAGGCGGGTCATGATGGCCGACACCGGCCGAGCCAACAGACTGGCGCCGTGGACGTGCAGCTGGCGTACCACGTCACGCTCGGAGGCCACCCCCTCCAGGCCCTCATGTCCGATCACCACCATCGCCCCGATGTTGTGCTCAGCCAAGCCCGCCAGCAACTCCATGACCGTGGCATCGGGGTGGATGGTCACTACCGCCGCACCCTTGTTCCGTAATACGTCCGCGATCCGCATCGAAGCCTCCCGCCGCAGTGATCTGCTTCACACCAGGCTAGGCCATTTGGCCGAACAGGGGGCGCCGAAAGCAAAACTCGGCCGATCCCGTGGCGCGCGGGCGGCATCTGTGGCATATGTGACGTCATGACGATCGAGATCACCCTGCTGGGCACCGGAAGTCCGATCCCCGACCCGAACCGCGCCGGCCCGTCGACCCTGATCCGAGCCGGGGGCCAGCAACTGCTGGTCGACTGCGGACGCGGTGTTCTGCAGCGTCTGGCCGCGGCTGGGGCCTCGGCCAGCAGTCTGTCGGCGCTGCTGCTCACCCACCTGCACAGTGACCACATCGCCGACCTGGGCGACCTACTGATCACCCGCTGGGTCACCACCTTCACGCCCGACGCTCCGCCGCTGCCAGTCATCGGACCACCGGGCACCGCAGAGGTCGTTGAGGCGACTCTGCGCGCCTTCGGTCACGACATCGGCTACCGCATTGCTCACCACGACGATCTGACCGCCCCTCCCCCGGTCGACGTGCAGGAATACACCACCGGACTGGTCTGGGACCGCGACCAGGTGCGGATCACCGTGGCGCCCACCGACCACCGGCCGGTGACACCTACCATCGGCTTCCGAATCGAGCACTCCGACGACACCGGGACCGCCTCGGTGGTGATGGCCGGCGACACCGTGCCCTGCGACAGCCTCGACGAGCTGGCGGCCGGAGCCGGTGCGTTGGTGCACACCGTCATCCGCAGCGACCTCATCGCGTTGCTGCCCCAGCAGCGCATCCGCGATATCTGCGACTACCACTCCTCGGTGGCCCAGGCTGCCGCGACCGCCAAACGGGCCGGGGCGGGCATTCTGGTGCTGACCCACTATGTGCCCGCCATCGCGCCCGGGCAGGAAGAGCAGTGGCGGGCGCTGGCCGCCGCGGAGTTCGACGGGCCGATCGAACTCGGCGACGACCTGCACCGAGTCGAGGTGACCGCCCGCAGCTGAGGCGAGTTGGGGAGTTACCGAACCAGCTGGTACCCTGAACAGCTGTTGCTCCCGCCTCGGGAGGCAAACCCAACTCAAGCTTTTGCGAAGGAATTACTCCGTGGCCAACATCAAGTCGCAGGTGAAGCGCAACCGGACCAACGAGCAAGCCCGGCTGCGCAACCAGTCGGTGAAGTCGGCGGTGCGCACCGCGATCCGTGCCTTCCGCGAGGCCGCCGCCGCCGGCGACAAGGACAAGGCCGGCGTGCTGCTGGTCTCGACCAGCCGCAAGCTGGACAAGGCCGCCAGCAAGGGCGTCATCCACAAGAACCAGGCCGCCAACAAGAAGTCGGCGCTGGCGAAGGCGCTCAACCAGCTCTGACCTAGCGGATAGCCCGCAAGCGCAGGCCCCTGATTCCACCCGGAACAGGGGCCTTCGTGTTGCCTGGATCAGCGGTCGGCCAACTCGGCGACGCCGCGTACCGCGGCCTCCAAGGCGTAGTCGGCGTCGGCAGCGGCGCCCTTGACGTCGGCGTTGAGGGCGGCCACCAGCCGCACCGCTGCCGCTATCGTTCCCGGCGACCAAAACCGGGCCTGCTTCTGCGCCTTCTGCACCCGCCAGGGCGGCATGCCCAAGTCACCGGCCAGCCGGTAGGGGTCACCGGACTTGGCCCGCACCCGCGCGATGGTGTGAATCGCTTCGGCCAGCGCGTCGGCCAGCACCACATGCGGTTCGCCACGGATCATCGCCCAGCGCAGAGCCTCGGTGGCACCGGCGAGGTCGCCCACGACCGCCCGATCGGCGACGTCGAACCCTTTCACCTCGGCTTTGCCGCTGTGATAGCGGCGCACGGCGATGGCGTCGACGTGCCCGCCGGTGTCCGCGACCAGCTGCGAGCAGGCCGAGGCCAGTTCGCGGATGTCCGAACCCACCGCATCGAGCAGCGCCGTCACGCATGCGTCGTCGACCCGGACCTTGAGCCCGCGGAACTCGGCACGCACAAAGTCAGCACGCTCAGCGGCCTTAGTGATGCGCGCACAGGTGTGCACTTCGGCGCCGAGTTCCCGCAACTGCCCGGCCAGCGCCTTGGCCCGACCCGCACCCGAATGCACCACCACCAGCACGGTGCCCGGCGGGACATCCTCGGCCGTGGCAGCGATCAGCGCCACCGCCTCCTTGCCTGCTTCGGCCGCGGCCTCGAGCACCACCACCCGTTCGTCCGCGAACAGCGAGGGGCTCAGCAGCTCGGCGAGTTCGCCCGCCTCGACCTCACCGGCACGCAACCGGTCAACCGGGATATCGGTGCTGCCGGCCTGCGCCCGCACCCCGGCAAGCACCTGGCCAACGGCCCGTTCGACCAGCAGTTCCTCGTCCCCGAGGATCAGATGCAGTGGCGAAACCGATTGGCTCACCCGCCAATCGTGTCACGCTGCACCGACTCCCGCCCAGCCGGTCAACACCTGCGCGGCCGACCACGCCAGCAGGCACAGCCCCAATGCGGCCAGCACCCGGCGGCACCACCGCCATCGCCAACAGATCACCACCAGGACTGCTGCTGCGCCGACCCCGACGACCCCCGCTGCGCCCTGCGGCACCGGCACGGTGGCGGCGGGGAGTCCGCCCGCCCAGCGTGCGACACGGCACACCCACCACAACTCCGGTCCGGTGAAACGGATCAACAGGTAGGCGCCTGCCGGCCACCACCCGCACAGCACCGCGGCCGCGCTGCCGAGCACGGTGATCGGCGCGACCAGCGCCGCAACCGCAAGGTTGGCCACTGTACTGACCAGGCTGAGCCGGCCGGAGATACCGGCGATCAACGGCGCGGTGACCAGGTTGGCCGCCCACGCCACGCAGACCGCGGCGGCCAGCGGTCGAGGCCAGCCATGCGCCTCCAGCCGGGCCGTCCAGACCGGCGCGAGGAGCACCAGCGCCGCGGTGGCCACCACCGACAGCGCGAAACCGACGTCGACGGCCAGGTGCGGGGCCAACGCCAGCAGCACCAGCACACTGGCCGCCAGACTCGGCACCGCCTGGCGGTTGCGCGCTGACAGCACGCCCAACAGCGCAATGGCGCCCATCACCGCCGCCCGCAACACGCTGGCGGTGGGCTGCACGACGATCACGAATGCGACCAAGGCGCCCCCGGCCAGTACCGCGGCGGCCCGCGGCCCGACCAGCCGCGCTGAAAACAGCACCGCACCGCACACGATCGTCACGTTGGCCCCGGAGACCGCCATCAGATGCGTCAACCCCGCGGCCCGAAAGTCCCGGCCGGTGGCGGCCGTGATCGCGGTGGTGTCGCCGAGCACCAACGCGGGCAGCATCCGGGCCTGCTCGGCGGGCAGCACTCGCGTGGCGGCGGCCGCGAACCGGGCCCGAACCCGATGCGCTGCCCGCGCCACGGGCCCGGGCTGCCCGCGCACCGGAGCGCCGCTGGCGGTGAGCATCGCCACCGACAGATCCCGCCGAGCTGGGCGGGCGACCTTGGCGCGGAACGTCATCGACTGGCCGACCATCACCTCGCCGAATTCGACGCCGGAGGCGAATACCAGCACCCGGCCCGAAGCGACGGCGTCGTCGAGGCGCTGCAAGGTGGCCCGGAACATCACTCGCCGGGCGCCGGCGGGCAGTGGACTCTCATTCGGGGTGACCGTCACCGCCGCGGTGGTGCCGAACAACGCCGCGATCGGGTGGTGCTCGACGGCGGCGGTACGCAAGGCAACAGCCCATCCGAAGCCCGCACCCGCCATCGATGCCGCGGCAATCGCCGCACCCACCAACCGCCGGCCCGGGTGCCCCCGCCGTCCGGCGGACCGACCCAGCACGCCCGCGGCCACAGCCAGCAGGGCACACAGCACGGCCAGCACGCCGCCGATCTGCCACTGGATGCCGGCCGCGGTGATCAGCCAGCCCACCACCGCCGCCGGCACCAGCCGAACGTCGAGGCGAGCCGTCGGCGCCGGTTCGGTCGCTGGCGACGTCACACTCAGACACGAACCAGGGCACGCAGCTTCTCCAGGCGCGCCGGGCCGATTCCGTCAACGTCGCCGAGCTGATCGACGCGGGTGAACTTCCCGTGACTGTCGCGCCAGGCCACGATCGCCGCCGCGGTCACCGGCCCCACCCCGGGCAGGGCGTCGAGTTGCTCGACCGTCGCGGTATTGAGGTTCACCGGCTCGCCCGGTTCCTGGTGGGGCTCTGGACCGGTGGGGACTGTGCTGGTGCGGGGTGCTGCCGGTCCCGGTGAGCCGGCACGCACCGAACTGCCCAGCACCGGCAGTCCCGCCGGCGGCGCCAGACCGACCACGATCTGTTCGCCATCGACTAAGGGCCGGGCCAGATTCAGTCCGACCGTATCCGCACCGTCGAGGGCCCCGCCGGCCGCGGTCAGGGCATCGGCGATGCGCGATCCGGGCGACAACGTCGCCAGGCCCGGCTTCTGCACCAGACCGACCACGCTGACCACGACCTGCTCGGCGGTCGGTGCCGCGGCGCCGGCGGCCGCTTCGTCGGTGCGCGGGCCGGCTGTCGAAACCATCTCCACCGGAGGCAGTTTCGCGCTCAGCACCGGCGCCGGCTGATCACGCAGCACGGTAAACACCGTGATGAGCACCGCCACCGCGGCGATCACCGCCAAGGCGATCGCCGCAGCTTTGCCTGGGTCGGCCCGCACTTTGCCAAGCCAGCCCGCGTCGGCCGCGCCGTCCGGAAGCCAATGCGGCAGCAACGAATTCTGGTCATGGTCGTCGTCGGTGTCGGCGGTGCGCTCACCACAGTCGGGTTCCGGAAGCAGTCCGAGCCGACGCTGCAGCCGCTCTGCGGGTGGTTCTGGTGCCATGCGCCGACGGTAGGCGCCGGCACGGTCCCTCCGGCTCGCTCAGTGCTCGATCCACACTGATCTGTGGATCAACCGCAGACTGTGCGCAACCAGCGGTGGCGCTAGGAATTCAGCCACTCCCCGACGTCTTGGGAGATACCCGACGACGGCGCATAGCGGACCTTTGCCGCGGTAACCCCGGTGGGCAGCGCGAAGACCACGCAACCGGTGTTCGACGAGCCGGCGGGGATCAGGAACCAGCCGTAGGCGAAGTCCTTGCACTCGGTCACGGTGGCGAAATCGGCGTGGTAGTTCTGGTCGTCAGAACCCACCACCGTGACGTCGCTGTTGCTGTTGCCGACGATGGTCGTCGTCCCGGCGTTCTCGATCCGCAGCTTGGTCGCGAGATAGGTCTTGCCCGCCGTGCCCCAGCCGTTCGGGACGGTCGCCGGTGCGATGACCTCCGTCAACGTCACGGCGATCTTCTGCCCGCCGATGCGCATCAAGTCCAGCGTTTGGCCGATGTGCGCGGGCGGTCGCGGGGCCGGTGTCTGCCGGGCCCCCGGCGATGAGTCCGACTGGGGCTTCTCCGCGGTCCCCGCCGAGCACGACACGAGAGACAAGACCAGGACACAGAGCGCGACGAGCCACCGTCTCATGCGGTCCAGCCTACAAAAGCGCACGCTACGCCCTCCCCCGAACCGCCGCGGAAGTGGCGATTAGGGTGCATACCAACCGTGAGTTCACCCAACCAACCGGGAGGTCGACGTGAGACTGGCACTGAGCGCGGAGGAGGCAGCGTTCCGCGACGAAATGCGGACCTTCTTCACCACCGAGATCCCGGCTGACATTCGCGAACGCAGCCGGTTGGGTCATTCGAACTTTCCCGACGACATCGTCACCACCCAGCGCATCCTCAACGCCAACGGCCTGGCGGTACCGAACTGGCCGGTCGAGTGGGGCGGCAAGGACTGGACGCTGACCCAGCACCAGATCTGGCACGACGAGATGCAGCTGGCGTCGGTGCCCGAACCGCTGACCTTCAACGCCAAGATGGTCGGCCCGGTCATCGCGGAATTCGGCTCCCAGGAGATCAAGGAACGCTTCCTGCCCGCCACCGCCAACCTGGACATCTGGTGGTGCCAGGGCTTCTCCGAGCCGGAAGCCGGCTCCGACCTGGCAAGCCTGCGCACCACAGCGGTGCGTGACGGCGACAGCTACATCGTCAACGGGCAGAAGACCTGGACCACGCTCGGCCAGTACGCGGACTGGATCTTCTGCCTGGTGCGAACCGACCCGCAGGCACCCAAGAAACAGGCTGGCATCTCCTTTTTGCTGTTCCGGGTCGACACACCGGGCGTGACCATGCGGCCGATCAAGCTGATCGACGGCGGCTACGAGGTCAACGAGGTGTTCTTCTCCGACGTGCGGGTGCCCGCCGATCAGCTGGTCGGTGAGGAGAACCACGGCTGGACCTACGCGAAGTTCCTGCTGGGCAACGAGCGGACCGGCATCGCCGGAGTGACCCGCACCAAGGTCCGTGTCGCCGAACTCAAGCAGCGCGCCGAGGCGTTGGGGGCCCTCGACGACCCGTTGTTCGCCGCCCGGGTCGCCGAACTCGAGAACGATCTGCTGGCGCTCGAGCTCACCCAGATGCGAGTGTCGAGCGACTCCGCCGACGGCAAGCCGAACCCGGCGTCATCGGTGCTCAAGCTGCGGGGCAGCCAGCTGCAGCAGGCCGCCACCGAGCTGTTCGTGGAGCTGGCCGGTCCCGATGTTCTGCCCTTCGAGGCAGGCGACGGCATTGCCACGCCCGCCTGGGCACAGGATGCGGCACCGACGTACCTGAACTACCGCAAGACCTCGATCTACGGCGGCAGCAACGAGGTACAGCGCACCATCATCGCGTCGACCATTCTCGGCCTTTAGGAGGTATGACAGCTATGGACTTCCAACTCAGCGACGAGCAGGTTCTGCTGCGCGACACCACCCGTTCGATGTTGTCGGGCTATGACACCGAAACCCGTAACAAGGTCATCGAGGCCGATCCCGGATTCAACCCGGAGGTGTGGAAGCAACTGGCGGACACCGGGATTCTCGGTCTGGGTTTCGACCCGCAGGAATCCCTGTCTCTTATACACATCTG
>NZ_JRMM01000148.1:0-10203 GCF_000972905.1 Mycobacterium sp. UM_Kg27 | reverse complement strand
AGATGTGTATAAGAGACAGGTGTAGCGCCGCACATTGGGATGGTTGGGGTAGACGTCCTTGGCCAGTCGCAGCGTGTAGCTGTCCCCGGCGCCGGGACGCATCAGAAATACGGTCGGCGCCGGCCACGCCAAGTCGTCGAGCGCGTGGGTGAACTGCTCGGGGGTCTCGAGCTTGGACCAGGCCTCGATCGCGGCGGCGCGCGCGGAGAACTGCGCCAGCGGGTTGGCGTAGTGCGGCGTCAGCCCCTGGAAGCCCCAGTAGGGGTAGTAGGACAGGAAGCTGTAGTCGGCGGTGAGCACCACCGTCTCGTTGCGTGGCTTGCCGGTGGCCGCGGTGATAGCGGCATCAACGGCCTCGTAGTACTTCGCCGCGCCGGGTGGGCGCCGGTCGCCGCGATCGCCGTGGCCGTCGGTGTCGGTGTAGGCGACGGTGATGTCGGGCCGCAGTACCTCGGGAATGTCTTGGCTGAACGCGATCGCCCCGGCCAGCCCCACCGTGGTCGCGACCGGGTAGACGATGGTGTGCCAGCCGTGCGCGGCCCGGCCGAGCGCCTGGGCGCCCTCGATGAAGCCGAACACGCCGGCCGTGGCCAGCAGCACCGTCAGCGTCGGCTGGAGCCGGAAGCTCAGCAGGGTGGTGAGGGCCAGTGTGGACAGCATCGACAGCAGCGACCACAGGTAGACGCCGACGACGCCGATCGCCAGGGCCCCTGCTCGGGTTGACTTGGTGGCCCGCGTCACCAGCCACAGCGTGCCCAGCAGGCACAGTGCTCCCAGCAGCGTGAACTGCAGCATCGGGAAGCTCAGCTCGGCGCCGTCGCCGGGCAGGTAGTGGAAGGCGCTGCGCGACTCGCCGGCCGGGTGGTACAGCGCCTGCCGCAGATAAGGCGTCCAGGTGAGCGACGCGATGGCCGTGGCGATCACGCCGATCACCGCCAGCCGGCCCAGCGGGCTCAGCGCGGCTTTGGCGCCGGCGCGTTTGATCGCCCGCGACGCCGCCAGCAGCGCCGCCATCAGGGCCACCGTGAAGGCGGTGTAGGCCACCAGCAGGGTGTAGAAGGTGGCGGCAAAGCCCAGGAAGACACCGGCGCCGACGACTGCGCCCCAGCCTCGGCCGGACGCCCGCAGGCCCGACCAGGTCAGGATCAGCACCGGGGGCAGCAGCACGGTGATCATCGCCGCGTAGGGCTCCGGGGAGCTGTAGGCCAGCGTCACCGCCGCCCCGGCGACGGTGGCCAGCAGCGCGTACTCGAAGCGGAGCATCTTGTTCCACAGCACCAGCGCGACCGCGACGGCCACCGTTATCGAGGTGATCGCCCACGGCTTGTACATCTCCCAGGCCGGCAGCCCGGTCCAGGCCGCGGCCCGCCCGCCGAGCCAGAACCAGCCGGGCGGGTAGAACGGCGGCAGCCCGAGGTAGGTCATGTCGGCCAACGCGGGACTGTCGGTCAGCCGGGTCAGGTATTCGGTGCGGAACTGCTGGTCCACCGAGATTCCGAACAAGTAGAGCTTGGTGGCCCCCAGCGGCATCGCCAGCGTCACCACCGAGAACGCGCTGGCGAACACCACCGCCGCCAGCCAGGCCAGCGCCTGCCGGCCGCGTCGCCACAGCACCGCGGCCGCGGCCAACCCGGCCAGGCAGCAGACCTGCCCGACGGTGGTCAGGGCGTGCAGTTGGTTCGACGACGGGTAGGCCGGCCACTGCACCCGGGCGATCGCCACCAGTGCGACCACCGCGACGACGACGGCGATGATGCCGGCCAGGATCATCTGGGCCACCGCGTTCAGCGCATTACGCACGGCCACCACCAGTCTCAACTTTCACTCGGAAAGAGATATATGCCGATTGCCCGCCTTTGAGCGACAACGATTGTCGCTCAAAGGCGGGCAACTCACCGCAGCCTTCCCCGCCGTGACGTGTGTGACGCACGAGGCTGGCGCGGCTCATCGGCTAGATGGGCAACCGGCGGAAGATCGCCCGCGGGACGTGCCGGAGCACCATCATGACGTAGCGGAACGCCCCTGGCGCCCAGACGATCTCCTTGCCCTTGGCGGCTGCGGTCACCGCCAGTTCGGCGACGTCTTCCTTGTCGACGGTCAACGGTGCTTCCTTGACATGCGCGGAGAACCGGGTGCGCACCTGGCCGGGCCGGATCACCAGCACCCCGACCCCGTCTTCGCGAAGCGCATCGCCCAGGCCGAGGTAGAAGCCGTCGAGCCCGGCCTTGGTGGAGCCGTAGACGAAATTGGTCCGGCGGACCCGCTCACCGGCCACCGAGCTCATCGCGATGATCTGCCCGAAGCCCTGAGTGCCCATCTTGCCGGCGAGCAGCACACCCACCGATACCGCTGCGGTGTAGTTGATCTGCGCGACCTGAACCGCCTTGGCCTGGTTGTGCCAGAGCTCCTCGGCGTCGGCGTCCATGCCGAATGCCACGATCGCCACATCTATATCGTCGGCGCCGAAAGCGGAGTCGATCATCGCCGGGTGGCTCGCGGTGTCCAGCGCGTCGAAGTCGACGATCCGCACCGACTTCGCGCCGGCCGCCTCCATCGCCGCCACGGCGCCGTCCCGGCCGGGATCACCGGGCAGGCAGGCCAAGATCACGCTCGCCGAGGCATTGCGCAGGTAGCGCGCACAGATCGCCAAACCGATCTCGGACGTGCCGCCCAGCAGCAGAATCGACTGGGGGTTTCCGGTTGCGTCGAACACCATCTACAGAAGCTCCAAACGTCGGGCCATATCGGAGGCGAAGATCCCGTCGGGGTCCACCTTGCGGCGCACCGCGATCCATTCGTCGATCCGCGGGTACATGGCGTGGAAATTCTCCGCTGTGGTGCGAGAGTCCTTGGCGGTGTAGAGCCGGCCGCCGAACTCCAGCACACGGCGGTCCAGCTCGTTGAGCAGCTCGTTGACGCCGGGTTTCATCGGGAAGTCCAGGCACACGTTCCAGCCGGGCATCGGGAAGCTCAGCGGCGCTTCGTTTCCCGGTCCGAACAGCTTGAACACGTTGAGCGCCGAGTAGTGCCCGCTGGCCTGGATGTCGATGATGATGCTCTTGAACTCCTCGACAGCCTCGGTGGGCACCAGGAACTGGTACTGGGCGAAACCGGCCGGCCCGTAGCCGCGGTTCCACTCACCAAGTAGGTCCAGCGGGTGATAGAACTGCGTCAGGTTCTGCACCTTGCGGCGATAGTGGCCGCCGCGACGGTAGTACAGCTCACCGATGGCGCTCAGGCTCAGCTTGTTCATCAACCCGTTGGGGAAGATGTCGGGCACCGTCATCAGCTGTGGCGCGTCGAACTTCAGCGGATTACGGGCCAGCTTCTTCGGCAGCTCGTCGCGCAAGGCCAGCCGTCCGCGGGTGATGGTGGCGCGGCCCAGTTTCGGCGGCGGGCTGATCGCGTCGAACCAGGCACTGGAATAGGTGTAGTCGGCTTCGCTGCCGTCGCTGTGGAAGGCGATGGTCTCGTCAAGAGTGGTGGTGTTGTCGCCGTCGTTGATGAAGTACGCCGTCTCGGTCGGCGTCATGGCAATCGTGGCGCGCAGGATGATCCCGGTCAGGCCGTTGCCGCCGACCGTGGCCCAGAACAATGCGGCCTCGTCACCGTCTGGAGTCAGGTGCCGCACCGAACCGTCGGCGGTCAGCAACTCCATCGACACCACGTGGTTGCCGAAGCTGCCTTCACTGTGGTGGTTCTTGCCGTGGATGTCGCAGGCGATCGCGCCACCGATGGTGACCTGGCGAGTCCCGGGCAGCACCGGCACCCACAGCCCGAACGGCAATGCCGCCTTCATCAACTGATCCAGGCTCACCCCGCCGTCGACATCGACGACACCGCGGTCGGCGGAGATCGAGTGGATCCGGTTCAGTGCGGTCATGTCGACCACCAGGCCGCCGCCGTTCTGGGCGTTGTCGCCGTAAGACCGGCCCAGGCCCCGCGCGATCACGCCCCGGCTTCCGGAGTCGGCCGCCCGCGCCACCGCCTTGGCGATGACCTCGACATCCGGGGTCGACAACACCTGCGCCACGCTCGGCGCGGTGCGGCCCCAACCGGTGAGGCGGCGTGGTGTGGTCTGCGGCTCGGTGCTCAACATCGCACATGAGGGTACCGGCAACGCGCCGGATCCTGGTTGCGCGTGACTAATGCGAGCTGTCCCGCTACGATCGCGCAATGCCTGAGACTCCTGCCAGTGAATCTTCGTCTGCCAAGCCCAAGAGCGCGGGTTTTCCGCAATCTTCCACCACCGCGTCGGCGTTGTCGGTGCCCACCATCGCCGCGTTGGCGCTGGCCGTGATCGGCATCGTTTTGGCCATTCTCGGTTGGTTCCACCCGTCGACTAGCCAGAAGTTCTCCGACGACCAGCGCGCCGACGCCAAGGGCAAGATCTGCGAGGCGCAGGCCGTCGTGCGTCAGGGCACCCAGTTCAACACCAACCTGCAGAACCCGGTCCCGGGCGACCTGGCCGGCGACCTGGCGGTGGGCACCAACGCGCGGCTTTCGCTGTTCGCCGGCGGCGCCTTCCTGCACCAGAACCTTGAGGCCAACCCGGCCACCCCGGGCGACCTGTCGAAGGCCGTTGGCGACATGGCTGACACCCTCGAGGCGCTGAGCATCAACTACCTGGCCGGGCACTCGCCCGAGGACGCCGTCCAGCAGCCGCTGCGCGACCAGCTGCGCGGGCAGATCGACGTCCTGGACAACCTCTGCCAGCAGCAGTAATTCAGCAGCAGTAATTTCGTTCGATCTCCAGGTGCGCTGGGCGATGTCGAGGACAGAGCCCAGCGCATCTTCATTGGTGGACCTGCTTGGGCAACAGGCCGACCGCCACGGCGACAAGGTCGCGTTCCACTTCTGCCCCGAGGGCGACGACGAACACGACCGGCTGACCTATCGCGAGCTGGATCGCCGGGCCCGGGCAGTCGCCGCCGGTCTGCAGCAGCACGGCGCGGCGGGTCAGTGAGTGCTGATCTTCTGCCGGCCGGGTCTGGACAGCATCGTCGCCTTTTTCGGGTGCCTGTATGCCCGCGCCGTCGCGATACCGGTGGACGCGCAGTGGACCTCGGCGCGGATCGAGGCAATCGTGCCCGACGCACGCGCCGAAATCGCGTTGGCCACTGCCAAAACCCAAGACGGGATCCGGGCTGCAGCGGACCGCGCAGCCGAGGCGGCGGGCTTGCCGCCGCTGCAGTGGTTCGCCACCGAAGAATTGAGCGGCGATGAATCTGCAGCCGATCGCTGGGCGCTGCCGCCGGTGACTGCGGCGACCGTCGCCGCAATCCAGTACACCTCCGGAACCACCCAGGCACCCAAGGGCGTGGTGCTGAGCCACGGCAACTTCATGCACAACCTTCAGACCGTTCGCCAGACCTGGAACCCGGCGCCGGACAACCCGGTGTTCCATCGCCCGGTGGGTTCGGTGACCTGGCTGCCGCAGTACCACGACCTGGGCCTCATCGGCGGCGTGCTGATGACGCTGTATGTCGGGACGACCACGGTGGTAATGTCGCCGGGCGCCTTCTTGATGCGCCCCATGCGCTGGCTGGAAGCGATGTCCCGTCCGCGGGCGTGAACGGAACCGCCGGTGGCAATGGCGGCCTCGGTGGCAACGGTGGTCAGGGTGGTCTGCTCGCGGGCAGCACCACCGACCGTGCCGCGTCGGGTACCGGCGGCAATGGTGGTGCCGGCGGCAACGGTGGTCTCGGGGGGGGCGCACGGCACCACAGGCAGCTTGGGTGCGGGCGGCAATGGTGGTAACGGCGGCGCCGGTGGCACCGCTGGGGATGGTGGGGCCGGTGCGAACGGCGATGCCACCAACCACAAGGGCGGCGACGGCGGTGACGGCGGCGATGTCGCTTACCCGAGCGCCACGGGCGGCAACGCCGGGACCGGTTCCGGCAACGCCACTGCGGGCAGCGCCGGCAGCGTGCCCGGCGGCACGGTCGGCAATGGCGGCAACGGCGGTGACGGCTGGAACAACACCGGAACATCCGGCACCGGCGGCGCTGGCGGTGCCGGTGGCGACGGCGGCAACCTCGGCCTGGGCGGCGACGGCGGCCATGGCGGTAACGGCCCGAACGGATCGGGCCCCAACGGCTGATCCCGGTTCGACAGACCGACGCGGCTACCCGGCAACGGGGTGGCCGCGTCGCCCTTTTGGCGTCAAAGAGTGAAGCAAAAGCCATGCTTATTGCGAACTATTTCTCTTATCGTTACTGGTCACGGCGGGTTACTGGACAGTAATCCGGACGACGGATTCGCGATCGGGCGCGAATTCTGGACCCCGACCGCCTAAATCTTGGACCAGGCCCGGCAGTCGAGGTCGTCGGCCTCAGGTCTCGGCCACCCTGGCGGCGGGGCGGGAGTCACACCGGGGTCGGCGGGTGCCGCTGCACCCTCGGTGGCGATCCCTCCAACGGCGAGCGCCCGGCCGCTGCGAAGCTGTGGCCAAAGATGGCCTGCCCCTGAAGGGGTGGCGACCAGTCCGAGTCGACCGACCCAGGCGCGTCGACTCCCAGCAAACTCACCGAGCATCCGGCCTCGTTGCTGAGAGCTATCAGCGTGAACTAATGCTGTTAGACAGCTGTGAGCTAACTGATTGACAACACTAGTTGTAAGTCTATTTATGGAGTTCTGCTAACCGTAATCAGGGGTAACAAGCGAATCCACTGGCTCGGAGTCTGCTGGAGTGCACTGGGGTTGACTGAATCCGAATCACTGTTAACGTAGCTTCTCGACGCAATTGCTGTGCCGGCGTTGTGCGTCAGTTAAGGGGAGAAGCATCATGGCTCGTCATCGTCAGGGTGGATTTAAGGTTCGTCGCAACCGTGTTTTTGGTGCTGGAACCGCGGTCGGCGCGTTTCTCGCGTTTGGATTGGGGCCGTGGGCGGGGGCGCCGGCCGCGCACGCCGATTTTGACGATGTGTTGATAGACCTGTTGGGCGCCGACCTGGGCAACGCCGTTGCCGATCTGAGCGCCGACTGGGGCGACCAGGCCGCCTGGGCGGTGGTCTTCGATCCGGGGAGTTGGACGCCGTTCTTCGACGGCCTGGGTGAGCCGGCCATGTGGGATGCGATTCTTGCGGATCTGAATCTGGCTGGTATCGGGGCGGCCTCGCTGGATCTGCCCGGCTCGGCCGATGCGTCCTTCAATTGGGCTGACATCAATTGGCTGATGCCGTTCGGAAACGGTGCGGACGGCACGGCCACCAACCCCGACGGTGGCGCCGGCGGCTGGATCTACGGCAATGGTGGCGCGGGTTGGGACGCCGACGGCACCGGCGCCAGCGACGACGGTGGTAACGGTGGCCAGGGCGGTCTGTTCGGCGGCGACGGTGGCGCCGGCGGTGATGGCGTCGACGGTGGTGACGGTGGCGATGGTGGTGCCGCGGGTCTGTTCGCCTGGTTCAGCCACGGCGGTGACGGTGGCGCCGGCGGTGACGCGACCACGGTCGGTGGCGTCGGTGGTACCGGTGGCATCGGTGGCGATGCCGCGCTATGGGGCCTGTTCAGCACGGCGGGCGTCGGTGGCCAGGGCGGTGACGGGGTTGCCGGCGCGGCCGGGTTGGCCGGCAGCTTCGCCAACGGTGGCGATGGCAACGGAGGTAACGGCGGCAAGGGTGGTGCCGGCGGTAACGGTGGTGCCGGCGGCCGGGGTTCGTACTGGTTCGGCGCCGGCGGCAAGGGTGGCGCGGCCGGCGACGGTGGCAACGGTGGTGCCGGCGGCGCGGGTGCCGACGGTGCGGACGGCACCAGTCTCGACCTTGACGGCACCGGTGGCGGCAACGGTGGGTTAGGCGGCAACGGCGGCGCGGCCGGTACTGCCGGTGCCGGTGGGGCCGGTGGCTGGTTCATGGGCAGCGGTCCTGCGGGCGCGACCGGCACGGAGGGCGTCGGCGGACTCGGCGGCAACGGTGGTGGCGGTGGCGACGGCCTCGACGGCGCGGCCGGCAATGCGGGCACGGCGAGTAGCCCGGACGGTACAGCCGGTCAGGCCGGCGGCAACGGTGGTGACGCCGGGCATGCCGGTGCCGGAGGTCAGGGCGCTGGTGGTCAGGCCGGTAGCGGCACGGCGGGCGTGGCCGGTAAGGGCGGCAGCGGTGGTGCCGGTGGTGCGGGCTATGACGCGGCGACGGACTCGACTGCGGCGGCCGGTACGGCTGGCGGCAATGGCGGCGCCGGCGGTGACGCCGGCCTGGGTGGTCTGCAAGCCGACGGCACCACGCGCGGGGCTGCGGGCACGGCCGGCCTCGGCGGCAACGGTGGCGACGGTAAGGACGGTGCGGCCGGTGCCGCGGGCACCGCGCTGACGCCGGACGGCAAGGCCGGTGGCGCCGGCGGTGCCGGCGGCAACGGTGGGCAGGGTGGCCTTGAGGTCGACGGCACCACGCGCGCTGTGGACGGCGTCGGTGGTGACGGTGGCGCTGGCGGCAAGGGCGGCGCCGGCTACGACGCGCTGGGTGCTGGTGCAGGGCAGGGCATTTCGGGCGGCAATGGTGGTGCCGGCGGCGACGGAGGTGTCGGGGGCACCGGTTCGACGGCGGGCACTCACGGCGTCGGGGGTGTCGGTGGCAAGGGTGGTTCGGGCACCGACGGCGCCAATGGCGGGGCCGGAACCGCCGGGGATGCCACCAACCCCGATGGCGGCGCGGGCGGCAACGGCGGCAACGGCGGTAACGCCGGCGTGGGCGGCGCGGGTGGCAGCTCCGGCAATGGCAATCATGCTGCGACCGGTACCAGCGGTTCGGCCGGTAAGGGCGGCAATGGTGGCATCGGCGGCGCGGGCTATGACGCTGCCTCCGACTTGGCCGCGGCGGCGGGTGCTGCAGGCGGCAATGGTGGTGTCGGCGGTAACGCCGGTGTCGGCGGTATGGAGGCCGACGGTTCTCGCGCGGCTGCGGGCACTGCCGGTGTCGGCGGCAACGGTGGTGACGGCAAAGACGGCCAAGACGGTGCCGCGGGTACCCAGGCCAACCCGGACGGCACCGCCGGTCAGGCCGGCGGCGCCGGGGGTAACGGCGGCCAGGGCGGCCTGAAAGCTGACAACACGCGGGCCGCTGACGGCGACGGCGGTGACGGTGGTGCCGGCGGCAAGGGCGGTGCCGGCTACGAGGGCCAGAACGCGGTGGCTGCGGGCGCGGCCGGGGAGAACGGCGGCAACGGCGGTGCCGGTGGTGCCGGTGGTGTCGGCGGAACCGGCACCAACGCGGGAACGCACGGCGCCGGTGGCGAGGGCGGTAACGGTGGGTCCGGTGGCGACGGCGCCACGGGCGCGGCCGGTGCGGCCGGCACCGCAACCCATGTGGACGGTGCGGCAGGTCAGGCCGGTGGCGCCGGTGGTAACGCCGGCAAGGGCGGCGCCGGCGGCGACAACGGCGATGGAACCAACGCCGGCAGCGGCACCGACGGTTCGGCCGGCGCGGGCGGTAAGGGCGGTGCCGGTGGCGCCGGCTTCGCCGGTGTCGACGGCACCACCGGACGTGTGGACGGCACCAACGGTGGCGCCGGTGGCGCCGGTGGTGACGGCGGCCAGGGCGGTCTGGAAACCGACGGAACACGTGCCGCCCAGGGCGATGGCGGCAACGGTGGCGCCGGCGGTAAGGGCGGGGCGGGCCTCGCGGGCGTCACCGGAGCCGCACCGGGTGGCAGCGGCACCAACGGTGGGGCCGGCGGTAACGGTGGTGCCGGTGGTGCCGGTGGGCAGGGCACCAACGACGGCACGGCCGGTGCGGGTGGCGTCGGCGGCAATGGCGGTAACGGTGGCGCGGGTGCCGCGGGTTCGACCGGTGTCGATGGCACGGCCGGCAACGCGAACGGCACCGCCGGCGGTAACGGTGGTGCCGGTGGTAACGCCGGCAAGGCTGGGACCGGTGGCGCCAATGGCGACGGCGTGGGCAAGGCCCTCGATGGAACCGCTGGTACAGCCGGTGTGGGTGGTGCCGGCGGCCAGGGCGGTAAGGGCTTCGATGGTGCCAACTCCACCACCGCGGGCGTTGCCGGTGGCAATGGCGGCACCGGCGGCGCCGGTGGTAACGGTGGCCTGGGCGGGTTGCAGGTCGATGGCACCACGCATGCTGCGCAGGGCAATGGTGGTGCCGGTGGTGCCGGTGGTAAGGGTGGTGCCGGGTTTGACGCGGTCGCTGAGGGCGCGGGTGCTGGTGTCTCGGGCACCAATGGTGGTGCCGGTGGTGATGGTGGTGC
>NZ_JRMM01000147.1:0-10208 GCF_000972905.1 Mycobacterium sp. UM_Kg27 | reverse complement strand
CATGCGGCGGTCCCAGCTTCGGCTCTCCTTCGGTCGAGCCTCGCTGAACCGCTCGGTCAGCCCTTGGCGTAGATAGCCTCGATCGCGTCGGCGAACTTCTCCGCGACCACGTTGCGCTTGACCTTCATGGTGGGGGTCAGCTCGCCGGTGGTCTCGGTGAAGTCGACCGGCAGGATCTGGAACTTGCGGATCGACTCGGCGTGCGAGACAGACAGATTGGCCTGCTTGACGGCCGCGTCCACCTCGGCGATCAGGTCCGGGTCGGTGGCCAGGTCCGCCGGGGTCGCGTTGCTGGCCTTGCTGTTGCGCTGCTTCCAGCCCTCGATGGCCTCGGGGTCGATGGTGATCAGCGCGCCGATGAACGGCTTGGCGTCGCCGACAACCATCGCCTGGCTGATCAGCGGGTGCGACCGCAGCTGGTCCTCGAGCACCGCGGGGGCGACGTTCTTGCCGCCGGCGGTGACGATGATCTCCTTCTTGCGACCGGTGATCTTGAGGTAGCCCTCGTCATCGATGGCGGCCAGGTCGCCGGTGCGGAACCAGCCGTCGGTGAACGCGTCGGCCGTGGCCTGCTCGTTCTGCCAGTAGCCGCTGAATACCACGCCACCGCGCACCAGCAGCTCACCGTCCTCGGCGATGCGCATACTGTTGCCGGGCACCAGCTTTCCGACGGTTCCGACTTTCATGCCGCCGACCGGGTTGACGGTGATGGCGGCAGTGGTCTCGGTCAGCCCGTAGCCCTCATAGATGGACAGTCCGACGCCGCGGTAGAAGTGGCCCAGCCGCTCGCCCAGCGGCGCGCCACCGGAGACCGAGGCCCGGCAGTTGCCGCCCAGCGCGGTACGCAGTTTGTGGTACACCAGCTTGTCGAACAGGGCGTGCTTGACGCGTAGCAACAGGCCGGGGCCGCCGCGGTCGGTGGCCTCGCTCCAGTCCACCGCGGTCTGGGCCGCCATCTCGAAGATGCGGCCCTTACCGTCGTTGGCGGCGTTCTGGGCGGCGGTGTTGTACACCTTCTCGAACACCCGCGGCACCGACACCACCACGGTCGGCTTGAACACTGAGAACATCGGCACCAGGTTCTTGATGTCGCTGGTGAATCCGACCGTGACCTTGTTGGCGAAGCCGGCGATACTCAGGGCGCGCGCCAACACGTGCGCCAGCGGCAGGAAGACCAGCAGACGCTGACCGGAAGTCATCAGGGTCGGCAGTGCGGCCTGGGTGCCGCGGACCTCGTGGATGAGGTTGGAGTGGGTGAGCTCGCAGCCCTTGGGCCGCCCGGTGGTGCCCGAGGTGTAGATCAGCGTCGCCGGGTCGGTGGCCCGCAGTGCGTCGAGGCGCGCGGTGACCTGCGCCGGGTCCTGGCCGGCGGCGGCCTCGGCGAGTTCGTCGAGGGCCGGGGCGCCTGACCCGTCGATGGTGAACACCCGCCGCAGCGACGGCAGGTCGCCGGCGAGTTCGTTGACGATCTGGGCGTGGGCGTCGGTTTCGGCAAACGCCACCACTGCGCTGGAGTCCTGCATCACCCAGCGGACCTGCTCGGCCGACGACGTCTCATAGATCGGAACGGTCACCGCACCGATGGACAGGATCGCGTAGTCCAGGATGGCCCACTCGTAACGGGTCGCCGAGAAGATGACCACCCGGTCGCCGGCCGCCACACCCTGGCTGATCAGGCCCAGCGCGGCCGAGCGGATCTGCGCGGCGGCTTCTGCACAGGTGACGTCGGTCCAGGCCCCGTCGACCAACCGCTGGTAGATGGCGAAGTCGGGGCTGTTGCGCTCGTGCTCGAAGACGACCGCGGCGACGTTGTCGTGCTCCTCGACGGTGAACGGCGCGGGAACACTGAACTCACGCATTGCGATGACCTCTCTTGCCAACCGGGGTGTCGATCCAATCAGCCTAGTCGGCGACTGATGATGACCGTGACGGTGTTCACGTTGCGGTACGCCCACCGGGAAAGATAGTGGCCGGCGCGGCGAACCGGTTGTCGGCCCGCGGGAGAGATAGCGGGGGAAGGTTGCGCAAGCGTGTTCGATACGCTTGCGGGCCATGAACAGTATCCAGGTCGCCGACGAGACATTCGTTGCTGCGTCCGGCGAGCAGGTCGGGGCGGCTGTCGCCGATCGTTCGAGTTGGCAGCGATGGTGGCCCGACCTGCAGCTGCAGGTGGTCGAGGATCGTGCCGACAAGGGCATGCGGTGGACGGTGGGCGGGCCGCTGACCGGCACCATGGAGGTCTGGCTGGAGCCGATGCTCGACGGTGTGCTGCTGCACTACTTCCTGCACGCCGAACCCACCGGTGTGACCGGCCGGCAGCTGGCCCGGCTGAACCTGGCGAAGCTCAACCACCGTCGCCGGGTGGCCGGCAAACGGATGGCCTTCGAGATCAAGGACCGCCTCGAGCGTTCCCGGCCGGTCGGGGTCTCTCCGCTCGCTGTCAGTTGACCCGGCGCTACAGCACAGCGGCTCCGAAAAAGGACAGGTACCGTCTCTGCCGAGGGCGGTGTGGCAGGCGCTAGCGAGTTAGGGAAGTAAGTACGTGGCTGATAAAACGGCTCAGACGATCTACATCGCGGCGGATCCGGACACGGTGATGAAGGTGATCGCCGACATCGGCGCCTACCCCGACTGGGTCTCGGAGTACACCGAGGCCGAAGTGCTCGAGACCGATGCCGACGGCTACCCGAAGGTGGCGCGGTTGGTACTCGACGCGGCTGTGCTCAAGGACACCATGGTGCTGGACTACGACTGGTCGCCAGACCGTCGCTCGGTGCGTTGGTCGTTGCAGTCGAGTTCGCTACTGAAGGCGCTCAACGGCGAATATCGATTGACGCCCAAGGGATCTGGAACCGAGGTTCTTTACGAGTTGTCGGTGGATCTGATGATTCCGATGATCGGCCTGCTCAAGCGCAAGGCGGAGCGGCGGCTGACCGACACCGCGCTGAAGGACCTGAAGAAGCGAGCAGAGGCTGAGTGAAGCCGCCTGAGGCAGGAACGCCGACAGCGCTTCCCGTGCCTGCGATCAGTCTGTTCGTCGGCAAGGGCGGCGTAGGCAAGTCCACGTGTGCGGCGGCGACCGCGGTCTCGTTGGCATGCGCTGGTCACCGGGTGTTGCTGATCTCCACCGACCAGGCCCATTCGGTGGGCGACGTGCTCGGACTGCCGGTGCCCCCCGGTGACGGCCGGGACCCCATCACGGTGGACGTCGATGACGCCGGAATGGGGGGTGGCTGCCTGGACGTGTTGGCGTTGGACACGCTGGCCCTGCTCGAGCGGCAGTGGGCCGGCGTGGTCGAGGTCCTGGCCGCGCGGTTCCCCGAGTCTGACCTGGGTAGCGTTGCGCCCGAAGAGCTTTCGGCGCTTCCCGGTGTGCAGGAAGTGCTGGGCCTGCACGAGGTGGGCGAACTGGCAGACACCGGACATTGGGACCGGGTCATCGTCGACTGTGCGTCCACCGCCGATGCGATGCGGATGCTGACGCTGCCGGCGACGGTGGCGCTCTACGCCGAGCGGTCCTGGCCGCGGCACCGTCGGCTCAGTGGAACCGAGGATCCCCGGTCGACCGCACTGGTCGATCTGATCGAGCGAATCAGCAGCGCCGCCGAGCAGCTTGCCGAGCGGCTGACCGATGAGACGACGGTCGCTGCGCACCTGGTGCTGACCGCCGAGCGCGTGGTGGCCGCCGAAGCCGTCCGGACTTTGGGGGCGCTGTCGCTGACCGGCGTCCGGGTGGCAGAGCTGATCGTCAATCAGATTTTGTTGCAGGATGATTCGTACGTCTACACCAATCTGCCGGCGCACCCGGCGTTCGACTGGTACGCCGAACGGATCAGGGAACAGAGCGGTGTCCTCGACGAGGTCGACCGCGCCATCGGTGATGTGGCGATGGTGTTGGTCCCGCATCTGGCGGGGGAGCCGATCGGCCCTAAAGCGCTGGGCGATCTACTCGCGAACAGCCGCCGCCGCGACGGATCGGCGCCACCCGGTCCGGTGCGGCCAGTGGTCGACCGGGAGTCCGGTTCCGGCTTGGGGGCGGTGTATCGACTGCGGCTAGAGTTACTCCAGGTCGATTCCGGTGCGCTGAGCCTGGGGCGATCCGGAGATGATCTGATCATCGGTGCAGGTGGCACCCGACGTCGGGTTCGGTTGGCGTCGGTGCTGCGGCGGTGCACGGTCGTGGACGCAACGCTGCGTGGCAGCGAACTGACGGTGCGCTTCCGGCCGGATCCGGCCGTGTGGCCGGTGACTGGCGATGAGGAGGTGCGACGTTGAACGCTGGCGCGCACCCCGATCTGGGCGAGCTCGGACCCGAACTGCGCAAGCTGGCCCAGGCGATCCTGGATCGACTTGACCCGGCGGTGCGCGCCGCGGCGCTGTTGGCGGCCTCCTCGGGTGACGGCCCGGGCAAATGCCAACAGGTGTGGTGCCCGGTGTGTGCGCTGGCTGCGCTGGTCACCGGGGAAGAACATCCGCTGCTCACCATCGTCGCCGAGCACAGCGTCGCGCTGTATGAGGTGATCCGCGCGGTGGTGGGCGAGCCCGACGGAGCTGGTGGGGCGCCACGTCCGCCGGACCCCGGCTCGCCCGGCGGAGGCGGTGGCGGCGACCAGCCGCCGGCCCGGCCCAACTATGAGCCGATTCCGGTCACCATTGAAACCGACACCAGAAACGCCGAAAGCTGAGGAATTCCGCGGAATTCGCGATGTGACGAATCACCGTGTGGTCCTAGCCACCCGCGGTCGGTAAAGTTGGCGCGAACACGGCCGCCTTAGTCGGGGCAGGAGGGAGGGGCCATGTGGTACTGGCTGGCCAAGTACGTCTTCTTGGGGCCTCTGCTTGCTCTGATCGGGCGGCCGAAAGTCGAGGGTCTGGAGAACATCCCCGACGACGGTGCGGCCATCCTGGCCAGCAATCACCTCGCCGTCATGGACAGCTTCTACCTGCCCTTGGTGGTGCGCCGGCGGATCACCTTTTTGGCCAAATCGGAGTACTTCACCGGCACGGGACTCAAGGGCTGGCTCACCCGCTCCTTCTACACCGCCGTCGGTCAGGTTCCCATCGACCGCAACGACTCTGACGCCGCGCAGGCCGCGCTGAACACCGCTCAGCGGATCCTGTCGCAGGGCAAGTTGCTCGGTATCTACCCCGAGGGCACCCGCTCACCCGACGGCCGGCTGTACAAGGGCAAGACCGGACTGGCGCGGCTCGCGCTGCACACCGGCGTCCCGGTGATCCCGGTCGTCATGGTCGGCACCAACGTGGTCAACCCGCCGGGCACCAAGATGCTGCGCTTCGGCAGGGTTACCGTCCGCTTCGGTGAGCCGATGGATTTCTCCCGCTTCGACGGGATGGCCGACAACCGTTTCATCGAACGCGCCGTCACCGACGAGGTGATCTACGAATTGATGCGGCTGTCCGGCCAGGAATACGTCGACATCTACGCGGCAAGCGTCAAAAACGGTGCCGCACAACAGGACGGGGCAACGGGTCAGCCGGTCGCCCGGTTTCCGGAGACCGCGGCGGGCTGATCCGGACTCGTCCGGGGGACGGGCCGCAGCGTGGCGCCGGCCGTGATGATCACGGCCAATGCCCACCACACGTAGGACGTCCCGGCCAGTTGGCGCCACCACGCCGCGCCGGCTTCGTGGTGTTCGGGCAGTAACTCGATCGGACTGCGCATCATCAGCGCCACCCCCGCTACACCGAGCATGCCGAGCACGACCGCCCGATGCCGGTATGCCACCACCGCCGTGACCACCACGGCGGGCAGCATCCACACCCAGTGGTGTGACCACGACACCGGCGACACCACCAACCCGAACAGTGCCACGCACACCAGCGCCAGGATCGGCTCACCGGCCCGGAGCACCCGGCGGCCCGCCCACCACATCGCCGCCAGCACCGCCAGGCACCCCGCCAGCCACAGCACCGAGCGCAGCTGGTCGTTCAGCGGCAGCCGGGCCAGCGCGCCGGCCAGGTTCTGGTTGGTGTTCAGGCTCGCCCCGCCGATGCGGTCGGTATCGCTGACGGTGTGCGTCCAGTACTGCCAGGAGTCACTCCAGGCCATCACGAAGCCCACCAGTGTCGCCGCCAGGAACGACGCCACGGTGGTCACCGCGGCACGCCTGTCCCGACGTAACAGGAAGTAGAGCAGGAACACCGCCGGGGTCAGCTTCAGCGCCACCGCCACACCCAGCAGTGCGCCGCGCGGCCAATAGGTGCGCCGCGGTACACAGTCGGCGATCACCAACGTCATCAGCACCGCATTGACCTGACCGAAGTCGAAGTTCGCCCAGATCGGTTCGGCATCCAGCCAGATCGACGCCGCCACGATCGCCGTCGCCACCACGCCGCGGTGCCACCAGGCCGGCCCGCAGTCGGGGTGCGCGTCGAAGCGGACCCCCAGACCGGTGAGCACGATGGTGATCGACACCACCAGCAGCAGCGTCGAGAGGACGATCAGCGCGGCGGTCGCGGTGCCCAGCGACACCCAGGTGAGCGGAGCGAACAGCACCGCGGCGATCGGGGGATAGGTGAACGGCAGAACCGTCCCGTCGATCTGGGTTTGGAACCAGTCCTGGCCGTAGAGCGGCCGGCCTTCACGCCAGGCCTGTGCCGCCATCCGGTAGACGTCGACGTCGATGTGGTACGGCGTGCTGCCCAGCGCCCGCCACGTCGTGTAGCCCAAGGCTGCAACCGCCAGCAGCGTGAAGATCCACCAAACGGCCCAACCGCTGATGCCCCCGTGCCGACGGCCCGGGTCGGGCGGCCGCGATGTAGTCATGTCGCAGCACAGCCTATCGGGTAGCGACGTTAAACCGAGCCATCCCTGTGGCGATCCCGGCGTGGTGTGCCGCGAGGGCGTACGTTGCATTAGGTGCTGGAATGGTTGCGCGAGGACATCGTCGGCCGTGGCAGGCTGCCGTTGCTCGGCTGTTTGCTGGCCTTCCTGGTGACCTTTCTGGTAACCCGCACCGTGGTGCGCTACATCCGCAGCCAGGCCGCAAATCCTGACCCGCCGCGGTGGTGGCAGCCCCGCAATCTGCACTTCGGCTCCAAGCACATTCACCACGTCGTCTTCGGAGTCTTGTTGGTGATGGTCGCCGGAGTGACTCTGGTGGCCGCCGGGCCGAACGCGCACGAACCGGCGTTCAGCCTGGCGGCGATAGCGTTCGGGATCGGGGCGGCGCTGGTGCTCGACGAGTACGCGCTGATCCTGCACCTGTCCGACGTGTACTGGGAGGAGGACGGGCGCGCTTCGGTCGATGCCGTGTTCGCCGCCGCCGCGGTCGCGGGGTTGTTGGTGCTGGGGTTCCACCCGCTGACGTTTTTGGTGGGGACGTGGCACGATACGTCGTCGCCGTGGATTCGCGCCGGGGTGTTCATCGGCCTGGTGACGGCGTTGCCGTTGGGCGTGATGGTGTTGTTGAAAGGCAAGGTGTGGACCGGGTTGATCGGGATGTTCTTTGTTCCGCTGCTGGTGGTGGGTGCGGTGCGGCTGTCCCGGCCGCACGCGCCCTGGGCGCGGTGGCGCTACCTGCCTGATCGGGCGCGGATGCACCGGGCGCTGGAGCGGGAGCGCCGGCTGCGCCGGCCGGTGATCGCGGCCAAGCTCTGGTTGCAGGATGCGGTCGCGGGCCGGCCGCAGGTGCCCGATGAGCGGGCCGTCGACGCCGAGCTCGATCGTGAGGTGCGGGAGGCCTCCGCCCCGACGGTGCGGTTCATGGCCCCCCGGCAGCAGGTGCCCATCGGCAGGCCGCCGGTCCGGCCGGCGCCCGCCGCGGGTGTTGCCGGTCGCTCGGGGCCCAACCGGGCGGTTTCGGAGGCTTCGGCGCCGACCCGGCCCTTCTCGGCGCCGCTGTCGTCTCCCCGGATACACCGGCCGGGCAGGCCGTGGCAGTGAGGTACTTCTACGACACCGAATTCATCGAGGACGGCCGCACCATCGAGCTGATCTCGATCGGCGTGGTCGCCGAGGACGGGCGCGAATACTATGCGGTCTCGACCGAATTCGACCCGGATCGGGCCGGGTCGTGGGTCCGTACCCATGTCCTGCCCAAGCTGCCGTCGCCGGCTTCCCAGGTGTGGCGCTCGCGTAGCCGTATCCGCGCGGATCTGGAGGAGTTCTTCGGAGTCGAGCGCGGGGATCCGATCGAGTTGTGGGCGTGGGTGGGCGCCTATGACCACGTGGTGCTGTGCCAGTTGTGGGGCACCATGCCCGATCTGCCGGCGCCGATTCCGCGCTTCACCCACGAGCTTCGGCAACTGTGGGAAGACCGGGACCGGCCGCGGCTGCCACCGCGGTCGACGGGCAGTCACGATGCGCTGGTGGACGCCCGCGACCAGTTGCGCCGTTTCCAGGTGATCACCCGGACTGAACTGGCCTGATCAGGCAGGGTCGGCGCCCGGCTACCATGGTCGGGTGAACTGGACCGTTGACGTACCCATCGACCAGCTGCCGGCGCTGCCGCCGCTGCCCGCGGATCTGCGCGAGCGCCTCGACGCCGCGCTGGCCCGGCCGGCCGTCCAGCAGCCGAGCTGGCCCGCTGACCAGGCCAAGGCCATGCGGACCGTGTTGGAGAGCGTTCCGCCGATCACGGTGGCCTCCGAAATCGAGCGGCTCAAGGTACAGCTGGCCCAGGTCGCCCGCGGGGAGGCTTTCCTCCTGCAGGGCGGCGACTGCGCGGAGACTTTCACCGACAACACCGAGCCGCACATCAAGGGCAACATCCGCACTCTGCTGCAGATGGCGGTGGTGCTGACCTACGGCGCCAGCATGCCCGTGGTGAAGATGGCTCGCATCGCCGGTCAGTACGCCAAGCCGCGCTCTGCTGACATCGACTCGCTGGGGCTGAAGTCCTACCGCGGCGACATGGTCAACGGCCTGGCCCCGGATGCCGAATCGCGTGAACACGACCCGTCGCGTTTGGTGCGGGCCTACGCCAACGCCAGTGCGGCGATGAACCTGGTGCGGGCGCTGACGTCGTCGGGGCTGGCGTCGCTGGAGCTGGTGCACGACTGGAACAGGGAATTCGTCCGCACCTCGCCGGCGGGTGCCCGCTACGAGGCGCTGGCCGGTGAGATCGACCGCGGCCTGAAGTTCATGAGCGCGTGTGGGGTCGCCGACCGGGAGTTGCAGACCGCCGAGATCTACGCCAGCCACGAGGCGCTGGTACTCGACTACGAGCGGGCCATGCTGCGGATGGCCGACATCTCGGGCTCCCCGCAGCTCTACGACCTGTCGGCGCACTACGTGTGGATCGGGGAGCGGACCCGCCAGCTCGATCACGCACACATCGCGCTCGCCGAGGTGATCGCCAACCCGATCGGGGTCAAGCTCGGTCCCACCACGACGCCGGACCAGGCAGTTGAATACGTGGAACGCCTTGACCCGCACAATGTTCCGGGGCGTCTGACGCTGATCAGCCGGATGGGCAACAGTAAGGTGCGTGACCTGCTTCCGGGCATCATCGAGAAGGTGCAGGCCACCGGTCATCAGGTGATCTGGCAGTGCGACCCGATGCACGGCAACACCCACGAAGCCTCCACCGGTCACAAGACCCGGCACTTCGACCGGATCGTCGACGAGGTCCAGGGCTTCTTCGAGGTGCATCACGCACTGGGCACCCACCCCGGCGGCATCCACCTGGAGTTCACCGGGGAGGACGTCACCGAGTGTCTCGGTGGCGCCCAAGACATTTCGGATGCGGACCTGGGCGGCCGCTACGAGACCGCGTGCGACCCGCGGCTCAACACCCAGCAGTCGCTGGAGCTGTCCTTCCTGGTCGCGGAGATGCTGCGCGGCTAGCTGGTTCCCGTGCTCGGCGTGGGCGCGGTTACAGCAGCGCGCCGACGTTGTTGCCCAGCGCCCACGCCAACGCGGCGACCAGTGTCGTGGTTGCGAACAACACGGCGAGCCAGATGACCACCATCCGGCGCGCGTGCTGGCGCTCCAACACAAAGCGGCTCAGTTCGACGCCGCCGAACTGCCCTGTCACCAACTCGTATTGGGTGTCGGTGTCCTCCACCCAGTCCGCCGGTCCGCGGGTCATGTGCAGTGTCTGATGTTGCGGTACCTGGTGTTGCGATGTCGGGTGTTGGGGCGGCGCTGGGTGCTCCGCGGCGCGCCGTGCCGGGGCGGCGGCGTTGTGCTGGGCGGAGTTTCGGGGGGCCGGCACCCGGAACGCCGGCAGCGCCAGCCGCTC
>NZ_JRMM01000146.1:0-10279 GCF_000972905.1 Mycobacterium sp. UM_Kg27 | reverse complement strand
CAGATGTGTATAAGAGACAGCAATGCGCTGGCCACCACGGCAAGCAGGACGCCCAGCCACGGGCCGAACAGCAGGCCGGCGGCCAACGTGAAGGCGGTCCGTGGAAACGGGAACACCGTCACGACCGTGTGGGCCAGCAGAAACGCCACCGGAAACCACGGCCCCAACGTCTGCGCCCAGTCCCGCAGCTGTACGGCGGAGGGCACCGGGACCAGCAGCGCCACCGCGACCAAGCTCAGGATGACCGCCGTGGTCAACGCCAATCGTCGCAGCCCCACTTGCAGCGCGGTGGCGAGGACTGCCGACCGGGTGCCACGCAGCACCTGCGCGATTCGGGTCGAGGCGGGCGTCACAGCGCCCAAGACTACGGGCCGTGGGTGAACACCTCGTGTCACTCAGCGGGAGTTTCGCCGCTCGGCACACCTCACCCGTCTCGGCTGATCGGCATCATTTAGCCTGGTTGACACATGTCGGGTAGCGCTTCCACAGTTACTCGCGAGTAACCACAGGAGTCGCCGGTGTCAATCGAGGTGTCCGCCGAACCCGCCGGCATCCAGCAGGCCCGGGCCCGCTGGCGTGCGGCCGTGGCCGGGGTGCTGGCCAAGAGCGCGCGCCGCGAGCCGGCCGATATCGACGCCGAGACCGGCGGTGAGCCGGAGCGACTGCTGGACACCCCGGTGGAGGGGCTGGCGGGGCAGGGCGGCTTCGCCGTCCGGGCGCTCTACACCGCGCTGGACGCCCGGCCGGAGCCACCGTTGCCGGGCCAGTGGCCCTTCGTGCGCGGTGCCGACGCCCGCCGCGATGTCAACACCGGCTGGAAGGTCGCCGAGGTCTTTCCCATCGGCGGGCCGGGTTCGGCCACTGACGCCAACGGCGCCGTTCTGAGTGCCCTGACGGACGGGGTCAGCGCGCTGACCCTGCGGGTCGGGGACACCGGGGTGCCGGCCGCCGAGTTGCGGGGCGTATTCGACGACGTCTAC
Source organism: Mycobacterium sp. UM_Kg27 (assembly GCF_000972905.1). Lineage (NCBI taxonomy): Bacteria > Bacillati > Actinomycetota > Actinomycetes > Mycobacteriales > Mycobacteriaceae > Mycobacterium > Mycobacterium sp. UM_Kg27. The sequence continues at coordinate 9,299 of NZ_JRMM01000146.1, read as the reverse complement.
CTGGACCTGGTTCCGGTACTTCTCGACGGTGCCGGTGCCGGCGACTACGCCACCGCCGCCGAGACCATGCTGGCGCTGGTCGACGCGCTCGACCCGGACAACCGCGCCAACCTGTCGGTGGATCTGGGTGCCGACCCGCTGACCGCGCCCCTGACGGACCGTCCGGCGCCGTCGATCGACGAGGTGGTCGCGGTGGCGGCGCGGGCCGCCGCCCATCCGGGGGTGCGGGCTATCGCCGTCAACGGCCCGGCCCTGCACAACCTGGGCGCGGGTGCGTCGGGGGAGTTGGCTGCCGGCTTGGCCGCGGCCGTGGCCTACCTGCGCGTGCTCACCGAGGCCGGCCTGTCGGTGGCCGACGCCGCCCGCCAGGTCAGCTTCCGGATCGCCGCCGACGACGACCAGTTCATCACCATCGCCAAGATCCGGGCGGCGCGCCAACTCTGGGCGCGGGTCACCGAGGTCGCCGGGGTGCCAGAAGCGGGCGCCGCCGTCGTCCACGCCGAGACGTCTCTGGCGATGATGACGCAGCGTGACCCGTGGGTGAACATGCTGCGCACCACCCTGGCCGCCTTCGGCGCCGGTGTCGGCGGCGCCGACACCGTGCTGGTGTGGCCGTTCGACGCGGTGATTCCGGGTGGGCAGCCCGGCACCTCGACGACGTTCTCGCGGCGGATCGCCCGCAACACCCAGCTGCTGCTGCTCGAGGAGTCGCACCTGGGTCAGGTGCTGGACCCGGCGGGCGGCTCCTGGTTCGTCGAAGACCTCACCGAACAGCTGGCGCAGCAGGCGTGGCGTCAATTCCAGGAGATCGAGGCGCTCGGCGGATTCGAGGCCGCGCGGGAGCACATCGCCGAGCGGATCGCCGAGGTGGCCGCCGCGCGGGCCGACGAGATCGCACATCGGCGCAGCGCGATCACCGGGGTCAACGAGTACCCGAACCTCGATGAGGCGCCGTTGCCGCCATCCGCGACGCAGAATTCCCCGGCCGGTGTGCGGCGCTACGCGGCGCAGTTCGAGGAGTTGCGTGACCGCTCCGACATGTACTTGGCGCGCACCGGCGCCCGGCCGCAGGTATTGCTGCTGCCGCTGGGGCCGATGGCCGAACACAACATTCGGACCACATTCGTGGCGAACCTGCTGGCTTCCGGCGGCATCGCGGTGATCAACCCCGGCACGGTGGACGCCGAGCAGGTGGCCGCCGTCGCCGCCGCCGTCGCCGACGCCGGCTCGCCCGCCGCGGCGGTGCTGTGCGGCAGCGATGCCCGCTACGGTGCCGAAGCGGCCGCAGTCATCGAGGCGGCGCGTAGCGCCGGAGTCGACCGGGTCTATCTGGCGGGCCCGGCCACGGCTCTAGGGGGCCCTGGCGGACCCAACGCCGACACCGATCCGAAGCCGGACGACTACCTGACCATGAAGATCGATGCGGTGCAGGCGCTGTCGGACTTACTGACCCGATTGGGGGCCTGAGAGCCATGACCACGAGCACCTCACACGGCACGCTCGGCAGTTTCGCCGAGGTGGCGCTGCACGGTGACCGCGTCGCCGAACCGGTGACCGAGGCCGCCGTCGCCGAGCACGTCGCGGCCGCCGCGGCCGCGCACGGCTACACACCGGAGCAGCTGGAATGGCAGACCCCGGAGGGAATTGCGGTCAAGCCGGTGTACACCGCCGCCGATCGCTCCGCCGCGGTCGCCGAGGGCTACCCGCTGGACAGCTTCCCCGGTGAAGCGCCGTTTGTACGCGGGCCGTACCCGACGATGTACGTCAACCAGCCGTGGACGATCCGCCAGTACGCCGGGTTCTCGACCGCGGCGGACTCCAACGCGTTCTACCGCCGCAATCTCGCGGCCGGCCAGAAGGGTCTGTCGGTCGCGTTCGACCTGGCCACCCACCGCGGCTACGACTCGGATCATCCCCGGGTGCAGGGCGACGTCGGAATGGCCGGGGTGGCAATCGATTCCATCCTCGACATGCGGCAACTGTTCGACGGGATCGACCTCAGCGCGGTCAGCGTCTCGATGACCATGAACGGCGCCGTGCTGCCGATCCTGGCGCTGTACGTGGTGGCCGCCGAGGAGCAGGGGGTGCCGCCGGAGAAACTGGCCGGCACCATCCAGAACGACATCCTCAAAGAGTTCATGGTGCGCAACACCTACATCTATCCGCCGAAGCCGTCGATGCGGATCATCTCCGACATCTTCGGCTACACCAGCGCCAAGATGCCGAAGTTCAATTCGATCTCGATCTCGGGCTACCACATCCAAGAGGCCGGTGCCACAGCGGATCTGGAGTTGGCCTACACCCTGGCCGACGGAGTGGACTACATCAAGGCCGGTCTGGACGCCGGCCTGGACATCGACAAGTTCGCGCCTCGGCTGTCGTTCTTCTGGGGCATCGGCATGAACTTCTTCATGGAGGTGGCCAAGCTGCGGGCCGGACGGCTGCTGTGGAGCGAGCTGGTCGCGCGGTTTGACCCCAAGAGCTCGAAATCGCTGTCGCTGCGCACGCATTCGCAGACCTCCGGCTGGTCGCTGACCGCCCAGGACGTGTTCAACAACGTTGCGCGTACCTGTATCGAGGCGATGGCCGCCACCCAGGGGCACACCCAGTCGCTGCACACCAACGCCCTGGATGAGGCGCTGGCGCTGCCCACCGACTTCTCCGCCCGGATCGCCCGAAACACCCAGCTGCTGCTGCAGCAGGAGTCGGGCACCACCCGGCCGATCGACCCGTGGGGCGGCTCCTACTACGTGGAGTGGCTGACCCATCAGCTGGCGCAGCGAGCCCGGGCCCACATCGAGGAGGTCGAGGCGCACGGCGGCATGGCCCAGGCGATCAGCGACGGCATCCCGAAGTTGCGCATCGAGGAAGCCGCCGCCCGCACACAGGCCCGGATCGACTCCGGGCGTCAGCCGCTGATCGGCGTCAACAAGTACCAGGTCGCCGAAGACCAAGAGATCGAGGTCCTCAAGGTCGAGAACAGTCGGGTGCGCGCCGAACAGCTGGCCAAGCTGCAAGCGCTGCGCGCCGAGCGTGACGAATCGGCCTGCCAGGCCGCCCTGGCCGAGCTGACCCGGGCTGCCGGCGCCAGCGGCCAGTCGGGGGAGGACGGGCTCGGCAACAACCTGCTGGCACTGGCGATCGACGCCGCCCGGGCCAAGGCAACGCTCGGCGAGATCTCCGACGCTCTGGAGAAGGTATACGGTCGCCACCAGGCCGAGATCCGCACGATCTCCGGCGTCTACCGCGACGAAGTCGGGAAAGGCAGCAATATCGCTAGCGCATCCGCCCTGGTCGAGAAGTTCGCCGAGGCCGACGGCCGTCGGCCCCGCATCCTGGTCGCCAAGATGGGCCAGGACGGGCATGACCGTGGCCAGAAGGTGATCGCCACCGCGTTCGCCGACATCGGCTTCGACGTGGACGTCGGCGCCCTGTTCTCCACCCCCGACGAGGTGGCGCGCCAGGCAGCGGACAACGACGTGCACGTGGTCGGGGTGTCATCACTGGCTGCCGGGCACCTGACGTTGGTGCCCGCGCTGCGTGACGCGCTGGCCGCAGTGGGCCGGCCCGACATCATGATCGTGGTCGGGGGAGTCATTCCGCCCGGCGACTTCGATGAGCTCTATGCCGCTGGGGCGACCGCGATCTTCCCGCCTGGCACGGTGATCGCCGATGCTGCGGTGGACCTGCTGAAGACCCTCGCGTCCCAGCGTGGTTATGAGCTCGCCGACCAGGCAGAACCGGCGGCAGACCCGACGTAGATGGTCGACAACGTGTCTGACACCGTTGCCGAGTTGGCGGCGGCGGTACGCGCTGGTGACCGCTCCGTGCTGCCCCGAGCCATCACCCTGGTCGAGTCTTCTCGGGCCGATCACCGCCAGCAAGCCCAGGAACTGCTGTTGGCGCTGTTGCCGGATGCCGGCGGGGCTCGGCGGGTGGGCATCACCGGTGTTCCCGGGGTGGGCAAGTCGACCACCATCGAAGCCCTCGGAATGCACCTCATCGAGCAAGGCCACCGGGTCGCGGTACTGGCGGTCGACCCGTCGTCGACGCGCACCGGTGGTTCGATCCTCGGCGACAAGACCCGGATGCAACGGTTGGGCGCGGACGAACGCGCCTACATCCGGCCGTCGCCGACGTCGGGCACGCTGGGCGGGGTCGCCAAGGCCACCCGCGAGACGGTGGTGCTGCTGGAGGCCGCCGGCTTCGACGTGATCCTGATCGAGACCGTCGGCGTGGGCCAATCCGAGGTCACTGTGGCCAACATGGTTGACACCTTCGTGTTCTTGACGCTGGCCCGCACCGGTGACCAGTTGCAGGGCATCAAGAAGGGTGTGCTGGAGCTGGCCGACATCGTGGTGGTCAACAAGGCCGACGGCCACCACCTGGCCGAGGCGCGCATGGCTGCGCGGGAGTTGTCGACCGCGATCCGGCTCATCTATCCCCGCGAAACGCTTTGGCGACCACCGGTTTTGACGATGAGCGCGATCGAGGGCACCGGGCTGTCGGAATTTTGGGAGACCGTGGAGCGCCATCGACAGACGCTGATCGACGCCGGTGAATTCGACGCCCGGCGACGGGCGCAACAGGTGGATTGGACCCGCCAGTTGGTGCGCGACGCCGTGCTCGAACGAGCCCTGTCGGACCCGGCGGTGCGAGACGTGCGCACCGAGGTGGAACAGCAGGTACTCAGCGGAGAACTGACCCCTGCGCTGGCCGCCCAGCGCATCCTCGGTGCCATCTGGGATTAGTGGCACGCGCGTGCGGTAATCCGGCTCATGTTCGCGGGTCGGCGCGGTAGATTCCCAACCATGACACAGCATCTCAACATTCGCCGTTCAGGGCTTCCGGCGAATGTGCACGGCGCGGCCGATCCGAACTTCGCCTGTGCTGTGCGCGCCTTCGCCGCGATGTTCCCGGGCCGCCGCTACGGCGGCGGGGCGCTGGCGGTCTACCTCGACGGCGAGCCCGTGGTGGACGTGTGGACCGGGTGGTCGGATCGGGCAGGGCAGGTGCCGTGGTCGGCCGACACCGGAGCCATGGTGTTCTCGGCGACCAAGGGTGCGGCCTCGACTGTCATCCACCGGCTGGTCGACCGGGGACTGCTCGACTACGACGTGCCGGTGGCGCAGTACTGGCCGGAGTTCGGCGCAAACGGCAAGTCGGCGATAACCGTCCGCGAGCTGTTGGGACACCGGGCCGGCCTGACCCACCTCAACGGCGCCAGCAGGGCAGACCTGCTGGACCACGTGACGATGGAAGCCCGAATGGCCGCTGCGGCGCCGGGGCCCGAACGCGGCAAACCGGCCTATCACGCGCTGACCTACGGCTGGCTGGTGTCCGGGCTGGCTCGCGCCGTCACCGGCGTCGGCATGCGCGAGCTGTTCCGCACGGAGCTGGCCGGGCCACTCGGTGTCGACGGCCTGCACCTGGGCCGGCCACCCGCCGGCGCTCCCACTGTCGCCGCGGAGATCATCATGCCGCAGCGCAGCCGCCGGAACCCGGTGATCGACCTGCTGGTGCCCAGGGCCGCCGCGGCGACGCGGTACGGGGGGCTCGGCGCCATCTATTTCCCTGGCGTGATGGACACCGTTCGCGGTGGCATCCCGTTCCTGGACACCGAGGCCGCCTCCCTCAACGGGGTGGCCACGGCCCGCGGCTTGGCTCGCCTCTACGGCGCACTGGCCAACGGCGGGCAGATCGACGGCACCCAACTCCTGTCGCGCCGGCTGGTGGCGGGGCTGACCGGTCCGCGCAGCCTGCAACTGGACCGCACCGTCGGCGTTCCGTTGGCGTTCCACCTGGGTTATCACGCGGTCCCGTTCGCGCCGGTGTTGCCCGGCTTCGGCCACGTCGGCCTCGGGGGGTCGATGGGCTGGGCGGATCCCGCCTCCGGGCTGGCGATCGGCTTCGTGCACAACCGGCTGCTGACCCCGTTCGTGGCGCTCGACCATGCCGGTTTCGTCGGCACGGCCGCCTTGATCCGACGGGGCGTCGCCCGAGGACGCCGGCACGGCTACACCCCGATCCCGCAGCTGGGGGAGCCGTTCGCCGCGCCGGACGCCGCGACCGGCTAGTGCACCGGTCCGCGCGCGGGAGGGGGCCGCGGCGTCTTGGCCCGCCGGTAAGGTTGCCGAGTGACTGACCGTACGCCGAAGCTCTACATCTTCCCGCACGCCGGCGGATCGCCGCAGTACTACGTTCCCTTCTCCAAGACGTTCACCACCGACGTCAAGCGCATCGGAGTGCAATACCCGGGCAAGGGCGGAACTCACGACCTCGGCGCCTTCACCAGCATCGAAGACCTTGCTGACCAGGTCTGCAAGACCGTCGCGCCGCCGGCCCCGTCCGACGGGCCGGTCGCCTTTTTCGGGCACAGCATGGGTGCGCTGCTGGCGTTCGAGGTGGCCCGCCGATTCGAGGCGGACGGACACCGGATTGCCGCGTTGTTCGTGTCGGCGGCGGGCGCCCCGGGACGAGCCGGCTACGACAACATTCCCGAGTCCGACCGCGGCCTACTGGACGCCGTCAGCTCCATGACGGGAGTCAACCCCGAATTCTTGGAGAACGAGGAGTTCGCGGCCAAGATTCTGCCGACTCTGCGCGGCCTCAAAGCCATCGCGAACTACGACTGCCCGCCCGAGGCGCAAGTGTCGTGCCCCATCTTTGCGTTCCATGGTGACGAAGATGACGTCGCCACCGCCGAGAAGGTCGGGCCCTGGGCCGAGCGCACCACCGCCGAATTCAGCGCGCGAGTGTTCACCGCGCCCGGACACCACTTCTACCTCAACGATCACCTGCCGGAACTGGTCGGCGATATCGAGCAGAAGATCGCGCGGTACGGCCAGGGCTGACCCGGCCGGCCCGGTCTGGATTGTTAATGGGCTCTTGGTGCCGAAGTTACTCGTGATGCACGAAATTGACTTCTCCGCTAGTATGGCGGATCTGCTGCGTTTGCGCTGGATGTGGGCCACAAATTGCCTGTCAACAGCGCGTCCGTGGTAGCCTCCGCCGGAGGGAAACACCTGGGATGTCGGGGTCCAAGGAGTTTTAGCGCAGGTTTCAAACATCCAGAAGGGGTAACCCGTGTCGTTGGTCGAATCATCCGCACCGGCCGTGTCGGCCGGTCGATCCCGGCGCTCGGAGGTCCCCGCCCCCGTCTCCACCCGGCAGGGCGAGCAACCGACCTGTGCTGAGGCTGACGTATTCAGCTGAGCAACTCCGCCAGGGATGCCCGCCAGAGCTGATCCCCGCGGGGGGCCCATCCCAAATGTCGCTAATCCAATTGCATACCTCCGCTGTGCAGGGACCTTGCGCAGCGAAACCGTCAGTTCAACAGCAAGCGCAATGACTCTCGACGGGGCCGAAGTACTCAGCAGGTGAGGTCCACGGACCTGACAGCACAAGGAGAAGACAACGCAATGTCGGTAACTGAAACGCACATCCCGACCCTGTTGGCGAACCTCGAACGGGACAAGCCGGACGAGCCTGCGTACACGTTCATCGACTACGACGTCGACCCCGCCGGCTACCGCGAAACCGTCACCTGGTCGCAGCTGCGTAACCGCGTGCGGGTAGTGGCGGCAGAACTGGCAACCTGCGCCTCGCCGGGCGACCGGGTGGCGATTCTGGCCCCGCAGAGCCTGGAGTACATCGTCGGGTTCTACGGTGCGCTGGAAGCGGGCCTGATCGCCGTCCCGCTGCCGGTGCCGATGTTCGGCGTGCACGACGAGCGGGTGTCGGCGGCACTGCGGGACAGCGCCCCGGCCGCGATCCTGACTACCACGTCGGCTGTCGGCGACATCGCCAGCTCAATCAAGGGCCTGGGCGGAAAGCCGCCGGTGGTCATTGAGGTCGACGCCTTGGATCTCGACTCCGAGCCGGCGGCGGCACCGACGGCCACCGCGCACACCAAGATCGCATTCCTGCAGTACACATCGGGTTCGACTCGGACGCCGGCCGGTGTGATGGTGACCCACGCCAACGCAGTTTCGAACATGTGGCAGATGGCTTCGGACACGTTCGAGCTGTCCGGCGGAACGCCGCCCCCGGAACTCACCATCGTTTCGTGGATGCCCTTCTACCACGACTTGGGCCTGCTCGGCACCGTCATCTACCCGATGGTCTTGGGCCTTCACACGGTGCACATGAGCCCGATGGCGTTCCTGGCGAAGCCGGCCCGGTGGATGCAGGAGCTGGCCCGCCAGCCGATCGGCTTCACCGGTGGACCGAACTTCGCCTACGAGTTGGCCGTGCGGCGGACCTCTGATGAGGACATGGCGGGTCTTGACCTGGCCAATGTGCACACCTTCTGTTTCGGCGCGGAACGCATTCACGCCGCGACGCTGCGACGCTTCGTCGACCGATTCGCCAAGTTCAACGTGAACCCGGCCGCGCTGCGTCCGGGCTACGGGCTGGCCGAGGCGAGCGTTTACTTGACGTCCAACACCCCCGGAAACCCGCCACCGACCGCGCGGTTCGACTACACCAAGCTGGCGGCCGGTACAGCTGAGCCCAGTGGCGCCGAAGGCGGCGTCGAGCTGGTCAGCTGCGGTGTTCCTCGGGCCTGCACCGTGCGTATCGTGGACCCGGAGACCCAGACCGAGAATCCGGAAGGCAAAGTCGGCGAGATCTGGACGCACGGGCCCAACGTCGCGGCGGGCTACTGGCACAACCAGCAGGCCACCGAAGCTACCTTCGGCGGCAAGCTCGTCGAGCCCACGCCGGGCACACCGCAGGGGCCCTGGCTGATGACCGGCGACCTCGGTGTCATCTCCGGCGGAGAGCTCTACATCGTCGGCCGGATCAAGGACCTGCTGATCGTCGACGGGCGCAACCACTACCCGGACGACATCGAGGCAACCGTGCAGGAGATCACCGGTGGGCGTGTCGCCGCGGTCTCGATCCCGAACAGCCACTCCGAGCAGCTTGTTACGATCGCAGAGTTCAAGAACAAGGGGGGGTCCGATGAGGAGATTCTGGACAGGCTGACCGAGGTCCGTCGCAAGGTGACCGCTGCGCTGTCCAAGGCGCACGGCCTGGTGAGTGGAGACCTGGTCCTGGTGTCGCCGGGTGCCATCCCGATCACGACCAGCGGCAAGATCCGCCGTTCCAGCTGCGTGGAGATCTACCAGCGTGATGGGTTCGACCGACTGGATGCTACTGCTCGGTCTGTATGACAGATGACGAGCTGCTCGCGCGGCTCTCGGGGAGGTTGAGTTGAGCGAGAAGAGTGCTGCGCCGGTCGGGGGGCCGGATCGTCGGGCGATTGTTGCTGAGGCGCTGCGCAAGATTGATGA
>NZ_JRMM01000145.1:0-10318 GCF_000972905.1 Mycobacterium sp. UM_Kg27 | reverse complement strand
GGCAGCGTCAGATGTGTATAAGAGACAGGCCCAGGGCACGGATTCTGGTGAGCCAGCTCATTGCCCGGCCCGCAGGTCATCGAGGATGGCGACTTGGTCGTTCAGCATTCCGGTCAGGGCCTTGCGCGCGACGGTGAGTAGCTCGGTGATCACCGGTGAGGCGATGGAGTAGACCACCGTGTTGCCGTCTTTGGCGGCTGTTACGACGCCGGCGCGGCGCAGTACGCCCAACTGCTGGGACAGATTCGATGCCTCGAGCCCGATCTCGGGAAGCAGCTCACCGACGGTGTGGTCGCGTTCGGCGAGCAGTTCCAGGACTCGGATCCGGGCGGGGTGCCCGAGAGTCTTGAAGAACTCGGCTTTCACCTGGTGGAGCGAATTCGGCACAGCGAAGACCATAGCAACGAAAGCATCAATTGAAAAATTCTTCATATATTGTGACGGTTGGGGCCGGTGTCGCCACCCCGGGCTCTGTTTGACCGTTCCGGTAGGGCAGGATGACAATGCCGTCGCGGACGATTCCCGCGATGGCGCTGTCATATGCGTGCAGCCCGGAGGAGCCTGATGACGGAGCCGACGAGTACCGACGGAAGCCGGCCGGCCGGCCGCCCCCATTACTCCCGGGTGCTGCTCAAACTCGGTGGGGAGATGTTCGGCGGCGGGCAGGTCGGGCTCGATCCCGACGTCGTCGCCCAGGTCGCCCGCCAGATCGCCGAAGTGGTCCGCGACGGCGTGCAGGTCGCGGTCGTCATCGGCGGCGGCAACTTCTTCCGCGGCGCCCAGTTGCAGGAGCGCGGTATGGAGCGGATGCGCTCGGACTACATGGGCATGCTCGGCACCGTGATGAACAGCCTTGCGCTGCAAGATTTTCTGGTCAAGGAAGGCATCGACACCCGCGTCCAGACCGCGATCACCATGGGCCAGGTCGCCGAGCCCTACATCCCGCTGCGGGCACAACGACACCTGGAGAAGGGCCGAGTGGTGATCTTCGGCGCTGGTATGGGCCTGCCGTACTTCTCCACCGACACCACCGCAGCGCAGCGCGCGCTGGAGATCGGCGCCCAGGTGGTGCTGATGGCCAAGGCGGTCGACGGCATTTTCACCGCCGACCCCCGAACCGATCCCGACGCCCATCTGCTGACTTCGGTCACCCATCGCGAGGTCATCGACCGGGGGCTGAAGGTGGCCGATGCCACCGCGTTCAGTCTGTGCATGGACAATGGCATGCCGATCCTGGTGTTCAACCTGTTGACCGATGGAAATATCGCCCGGGCGGTCGCGGGTGAGAAGATCGGAACACTGGTCACCAGCTGAAGGGCGCAGGGCATATGACCGCCGGCGGCGACGGCGCTACAGCGAAGCGATAACAAGGAGCGGGGCACATGATCGACGACGCTCTCTTCGATGCCGAAGAGAAAATGGAAAAGGCCGTGTCGGTGGCCCGCGACGACCTCTCGACCATCCGCACCGGCCGGGCCAACCCGGGGATGTTCTCGCGGATCGTCATCGACTACTACGGGTCGACCACCCCGATCACTCAGCTGTGCAGCATCAACGTGCCCGAGGCACGACTGGTGGTGATCAAGCCCTACGAGGCATCACAGTTGGGGGCCATCGAGACCGCGATCCGCAACTCCGACCTCGGCCTGAACCCCAGCAACGATGGTTCGCTGATTCGGGTGTCGGTTCCGCAGCTCACCGAGGAGCGACGCAAGGAACTGGTCAAGCAGGCCAAGGCGAAGGGGGAGGACGCCAAGGTCTCGGTGCGCAACATCCGCCGCAAGGCGATGGAAGAGTTGCACCGCATCCGCAAAGACGGCGACGCCGGCGAAGACGAGGTCGGCCGGGCGGAGAAGGACCTGGACCGCTCCACCCAGCAATACGTGACCCAGATCGACGAGCTGGTCAAGCACAAAGAAGGCGAGTTGCTGGAGGTCTAGCGGCCGTTCAGCAGGCACAACCGTGGCAGACCAAGACACCGGCGTAGACGCCGCGGATTCGCAGCCGAAACAGTCGCGAGCCGGACGCAACCTTCCCGCGGCTATCGCCGTGGGCGCCGTGCTGAGCGGAACGCTGGTCTACACCCTGCTGTTCGCCCCCCGTTTCTGGGTGCTGATTCTGGCCGTGGCCGCCCCGGTGGCCACCCATGAGATCGTTCGGCGGCTGCGTGAGGTCGGCTACGACGTGCCGTTCATCCCGCTGGCCCTGGGCGGCCAGGCGATGCTGTGGCTGTCGCTGCCGTTCGGGGCCCGGGGAGTGCTGGGCGCCTTCGGTGCCACGGTGGTGATCTGCATGATCTGGCGGCTGGTCGGTCAGGGGCTGGACCAGACCCCGGTCAACTACCTGCGCGACATGTCGGCGATGATCCTGATCGCGGTCTGGGTGCCGCTGTGCATGAGCTTCGCGGCCCTGCTGGTCTTCCGGGATGACGGCCCCGGTCGGGTGCTGTGCCTGCTGTTCCCGGTGGTCTTCTCCGACATCGGCGGCTACGCCGTCGGTGTGCTGTTCGGCAAGCACCCAATGGCGCCGGCGATCAGCCCGAAGAAGTCCTGGGAGGGCCTCGCGGGGTCGCTGGTGCTCGGCGTTACCGCGGCGGTGTTCGCGGTGACGGTGTTCCTCGACAGGCCGTGGTGGGTCGGGCTGCCGCTGGGGCTGCTGCTCGTGCTCACCGGGGTTTTCGGCGACCTCATCGAATCGCAGGTCAAGCGCGACCTGGGCATCAAGGACATGGGACGGCTGCTGCCGGGCCACGGCGGGATCATGGATCGGCTCGACGCATTGCTGCCGTCGGCCGTGGTGACCTGGATCGTGCTGACCGTTCTGCCCTGAGTCACCGGCATACTGGAACCGATCATGACGCAACAGCTGGTGTTCACCGCGCCGCGGCGGGCTCTTCCGCCGCGACATCTGGCAGACCTCGACGCCGAAGGTGTGGTGGCCGCGGTCGCCGCGCTGGGGTTGCCGGCATTTCGTGCCAAGCAGCTGGCGAACCAGTACTACGGCCGGCTGATCGCCGATCCGCAGCAGATGACCGACCTGCCCGCTGCGGTGCGTTCCTCGGTGGCCGACGCGCTGTTCCCCACCCTGCTGACCGCGTCCAGCGAGATCGAATGCGACGCCGGTGAGACCCGCAAGACGCTGTGGAGCGCCCACGACAACACCAAGTTCGAATCGGTGCTGATGCGCTATCCGCGCCGCAACACCGTGTGCATCTCTTCACAGGCCGGCTGCGGCATGGCGTGCCCGTTCTGTGCGACCGGCCAGGCCGGACTCACCCGAAACCTGTCCACCGCAGAGATTCTCGAGCAGGTACGGGCGGCCTCGCTCGAACTCCGCGACAGAGACCACGGCCGGCTCTCCAACATCGTGTTCATGGGGATGGGGGAGCCGCTGGCCAACTACGCCCGGGTGGTGGCCGCGGTGCGGCGCATCACCGAGCCGGCGCCCAACGGTTTCGGCATCTCGGCGCGGTCGGTGACGGTGTCCACGGTGGGTCTGGCCCCGGCCATCCGCAAGCTTGCCGACGAGCGGCTCGGGGTGACGCTCGCACTCTCGTTGCACACGCCCGATGACGAGCTGCGCGACACCCTGGTGCCGGTCAACAACCGGTGGAAGGTCTCCGAAGCCCTCGACGCCGCCCGCTACTACGCCGACGTCACCGGCCGGCGGGTGTCAGTGGAATACGCGTTGATTCGCGACGTCAACGACCAGCCGTGGCGCGCCGATCTGTTGGGCAAGAAGCTGCATAAGGCGCTGGGACCGCTGGTGCACGTCAACCTGATCCCGCTCAACCCCACACCCGGCAGCGAATGGGACGCCAGTCCTAAGCCGGTGGAGCGGGAGTTCGTCCGGCGAGTTCGGGCCCAAGGCGTGGAATGCACGGTCCGAGATACCCGCGGCCGCGAAATCGCAGCGGCGTGTGGGCAGTTGGCGGCGGAAAGCGACTAGCCCTACTTCATCGAAACCGACGTTTACAGGCGTCGTCTCGCAGTTCTGCTGCGAAACGTCGGTTTCGGCGCTCAGCCGGACGCGTTAGCGCAGCCGGCCGCGGTTACGCAGGACGATGTCGCGCACCACGACGAACAGCGTCAGCGCGGCGAAGCCCAGCAGGAAGTAGTCCTCGACGTGACCGATGTGGTTGCCGCGCAGCATGAGCAGCAAGAAGCCGACGATACCGAAGCCGACGATGTGCCAGGTGCGGTAGTTGATGGCACTCCAACCCCACGCCGCAGACGGCACCTCGACAGGGTCAACCCCGGTGTGGCGCTCCACCTCGGTACCGGCCACTTCGACTCCTTAAGTTCGCCCCTGCAACTACTACTGCGCGACATTCTGACATATCGCGACCGAGCCACCTACCGTGGACGCCATGGCCGGGGACGTCGCAGAAGTCTCGCCGATCTGGGAATTCACGATGGCATCGCCCCGCATCGCGCCGGGTGTCACGTCGATGGTGGGCTACCGCGCACTGGACGTACCCGATGCCGTGCACCGGGGGATGCCGTCGTCGACGTTGACGTTCATCGTCAGCCTCGACGAGGGAGTGGAAGCCGCCGACACGGCTGAGGCGCTGCGGGCAGCCCGGCCGAATCCGATCATTCTCGGCGGGTTGCACGTGCGGGCCAGCCACGTGCGACAGCGCCGCGGCCAGGCCGGCGTGCAGGTCGCGGTGCACCCGCTGGCCTCGCGAGCGTTGTTCGGGATGCCCAGCGTCGAGTTGAGCGTGACCGAGTTCGACGCGGTACCGGTGTTGGGCCGCGGCGCGGTGGATCTGCAGGAGCAGCTCGCCATCGCACGGTCCTGGCCGGACGCGTTCGGACTGGTGTCGACGTACCTGGTGGCCCAGCAGCGCCGCCACGCCGCCACCGTGCGCCCCGAGGTCACCTACGCCTGGCAGCTGTTGCAGCGCAGCCGGGGGAGGGCGTCGATCACGGGCATTGCCGAACAGGTCGGGCTGAGCCAGCGGCATCTGAGCACGCTGTTTCGTCGCGAGGTCGGCCACACTCCGAAAGCCGTGGCGATGCTGATGCGCTTCGAATACGCGACCGCCCGGATGGCGGACGACGCTCGCCGGCACGGGCGGGTCGACTTGGCGGGCATCGCGGTCGCTGCCGGCTACGCCGATCAGGCCCATCTGACTCGCGAATTCGTGCGCTACGCCGGGGTTTCGCCCGCGGCTTGGCTGGCCGAGGAGTTCCAAAACATTCAAGACGGCGGTCACGCCCCACGGGCAGAGTGGAGTCATGACGCATCAGAATCCGACCGTCTGGTTGACCCTGCAAGCGCATGACGCGCGCAAACTCATCGACTACTACGTCGACACCTTCGGCTTCGTCGTCGCGGCCCGTCACGGCGATGACGGCGAGACCGTCGCTCATGCCGAACTGCGCTGGCCACAGGGCGTCGGCGGCATCATGCTCGGCAGCTACAAGCCCGGTAATGACTGGTGCCGCGAACCCGGCACCGCGGGTGGTTTCGTGGTCACCGACGATCCTGACGGCCTCTACCAGCGGGTCCTGGACCGGCAGGCCGACGTGATCCGGCCGCTGACCGACACCGACTACGGCGCTCGCGAGTTCGCTGTCCGCGACCCGGAAGGCAACCTGTGGAGCTTCGGCAACTACGCGGGAGCACAATAGGTGGGTGAGCACGGGCCGTCGGATCAAAGTTCTGCTGTTGGGTTCGACCGGCTCGATCGGCACCCAGGCTCTGCAGGTCGTCGCGGCGAACCCGGACCGCTTCGAGATCGTCGGGCTGGCCGCCGGAGGCGGTAACGCAGCGCTGCTGGCCGACCAGCGCGCCGAGACCGGGGTGGCCAACATCGCCGTCGCCGACGCCCAGGTCGGCGAAGCACTCGAGGCTCCCTACTGCGGGCCCGATGCGGTCACCCGCTTGGTGTACGACACCGAGGCGGACGTGGTGCTCAATGCCCTGGTCGGCGCGCTCGGACTGCGGCCCACGCTGGCCGCGCTGGAGACCGGTGCCCGGCTGGCCCTGGCCAACAAGGAGTCCCTGATCGCCGGCGGCCCGCTGGTCCTGGCGGCAGCCGACCCGGGGCAGATCGTGCCGGTGGACTCCGAGCACTCCGCGCTGGCGCAATGCCTTCGCGGCGGGACCCCCGACGAGGTGGCCAGGTTGGTGCTCACCGCTTCGGGCGGGCCGTTCCGCGGCTGGAGCGCAGCGGATCTTCAGCACGTCACACCCGAGCAGGCCGGGGCGCATCCGACCTGGTCGATGGGTCCGATGAACACCCTGAACTCGGCCTCGCTGGTGAACAAGGGACTCGAACTCATCGAAACCCACCTGCTGTTCGGCGTGCCCTACGATCGCATCGACGTCGTCGTACACCCGCAGTCGATCGTGCATTCCATGGTCACCTTCACCGACGGATCGACGATCGCGCAGGCCAGCCCGCCGGACATGCGTCTACCGATCGCACTGGCGCTGGGCTGGCCGGCGCGGGTTCCCGGCGCGGCCGCGGCCTGCGACTTCTCCACGGCTTCCACCTGGGAGTTCGAACCACTCGACGATGCCGTGTTCCCGGCGGTGCAGCTGGCCCGGCAGGCCGGTCAGACCGGGGGCTGCATGACCGCGGTCTACAACGCCGCGAACGAAGAAGCCGCCGAAGCCTTCCTCGGCGGCCGGATCGGTTTCCCGGCGATCGTGGCCACCATCGCCGAGGTGCTGGGCGTCGCCGACCAGTGGGCCGCGCAACCCGCTACCGTGGATGAGGTACTCGATGCGCAGCGCTGGGCCAAGGAACGCGCGGCTCGCGCCGTCGAGGCGATAGCTACGAGAAAGGTCGGAATCACCCGATGATGTTCGCGGTCGGCATCGCGCTGTTCGCGCTGGCCATCCTGGTCTCGGTGGCGCTGCATGAATGCGGCCACATGTGGGTGGCGCGCGCCACCGGCATGAAGGTGCGCCGTTACTTCGTCGGCTTCGGAACCACGTTGTGGTCGACTCGCCGCGGTGGGACCGAATACGGCCTCAAGGCGATCCCGGCCGGCGGCTTCTGCGACATCGCGGGCATGACCGCGGTGGAGGAACTGGCGCCCGACGAGGTCGACCGCGCCATGTACAAGCAGAAGACGTGGAAGCGGGTGGCTGTGCTGGCCGCCGGCCCCGCCATGAACTTCATCATCGGCCTGGTGCTGGTCTACAGCATCGCAGTGATCTGGGGTCTACCCAACCTGCACGCTCCCACCACCGCCGTCATCGGCGAAACGGCTTGTGTGGCACCCGAAGTCGTCAAGGGGGAGCTGGCCGACTGCTCTGGCCCCGGCCCCGCCGCGCTGGCCGGCATCGAGTCCGGCGATGTGGTGGTCAAGGTCGGTGACACGCCGGTGTCGACCTTCGAGGAGATGGCCACCGCGGTGCGCAAACAGCGCGGCACCACGCCGATCGTGGTCGAGCGCGACGGCCGCACTCTCACCAAGTACGTCGACGTGACCCCCACCCAGCGCTGGATCTCCGACGGCGCGGACCGCGAGGCCGTCCCCAGCACGGTCGGCGCGATCGGGGTGGGCGCCGCCCAATTCGGGCCGACCAAGTACAACCCGGTCACCGCGGTGCCGGCCACCTTCGGCTTCAGCGGCGACCTGTCGGTGCTGCTGGGCAAGTCGCTGGCCAACATCCCCTCCAAGGTCGGCGCGCTGGTGCATGCGATCGGCAACCCGCACGGGCAGCGTGACCCCGAGACCCCGATCAGTGTGGTGGGCGCGTCGATCATCGGCGGCGACACCGTCGACCACGGACTGTGGGTGGCGTTCTGGTTCTTCTTGGCGCAGCTGAACTTCATCCTGGGTGTGCTGAACTTGGTGCCGCTGCTGCCCTTCGACGGCGGGCACATCGCGATCGCGCTGTTTGAAAAGCTTCGCAACATGGTCCGGTCGGCCCGCGGGAAGGTCGCGGCAGCCCCGGTGAACTATCTGAAGCTGATGCCGGCCACTTACGTAGTCTTGGTGGTGGTGATGGGCTACATGCTGCTCACCGTGACCGCGGACTTGGTCAATCCGATCAGGCTGTTTTGATAGGAGCCCCCTCATGAGCGTCGGCCTAGGCATGCCGGCTGCACCTCCGCCCACCCTGGCGCCACGTCGTAAGACCCGCCAATTGAAGGTCGGCGGAGTCGGGGTGGGTAGCGACCATCCGATCGCGGTGCAGTCGATGTGCACCACCAAGACCCACGACATCAACACGACCCTGCAGCAGATCGCGGAGCTGACCGCTTCGGGTTGCGACATCGTGCGGGTGGCCTGCCCCCGCCAGGAGGACGCCGACGCGTTGGCCGAGATCGCCCGGCACAGCCAGATCCCGGTGATCGCCGACATCCATTTCCAGCCCAAGTACATCTTCGCCGCGATCGACGCCGGTTGTGCCGCGGTCCGGGTGAACCCGGGCAATATCAAGGAGTTCGACGGGCGGGTCGGCGAAGTGGCCAAGGCGGCCGGCGCCGCCGGCATCCCGATCCGAATCGGCGTCAATGCCGGTTCTTTGGACCAGCGGTTCTTGGCCAAATACGGCAAAGCCACCCCCGAAGCATTGGTGGAGTCCGCGCTGTGGGAAGCGTCGCTGTTCGAGGAGCACGGCTTCGGCGACATCAAGATCAGCGTCAAGCACAACGATCCGGTCGTGATGGTGGCCGCCTACGAACTGCTGGCCGAGCGCTGTGATTACCCGCTGCACCTGGGCGTCACCGAAGCCGGCCCGGCTTTCCAGGGCACCATCAAATCCGCCGTGGCGTTCGGCGCGCTGCTGTCGCGCGGCATCGGCGACACCATCCGGGTGTCGCTCTCGGCGCCGCCGGTGGAAGAAGTCAAGGTCGGCAACCAGATTCTGGAGTCGCTCAACCTGCGGCCCCGCGGTCTGGAGATCGTGTCGTGCCCCTCGTGCGGGCGGGCTCAGGTGGATGTCTACCGGTTGGCCAACGAGGTCACCGCCGGGCTGGAGGGGATCGACGTCCCGTTGCGGGTCGCGGTGATGGGTTGTGTGGTCAACGGCCCCGGCGAAGCGCGCGAGGCGGATCTGGGTGTGGCATCCGGCAACGGCAAGGGCCAGATCTTCGTCAAGGGCGAGGTGATCAAGACCGTTCCCGAGGCGCAGATCGTGGAGACCCTGATCGAGGAGGCCATGCGTCTGGCGGCCGAGATGCAGGATGGATCTCCCGGCGGTTCGCCCACCGTCGCCGTAAGCTGATCGCAGCCGGGTCGCCGTAGGCGCGCGGCAGTTGAGATCGCCAGAAAGAGTCACTATGTCGGCTCCGCCCGAGTTCCGTCTCGACCAGCGACGGGTGTCCGTCGCCCGTGACGCCGCTGCGGTCTGGCGGGTGCTCGAAGAGGATCCGATCGGTTCCTGCATGGTCGCCGCCCGGGTTGCCGATCACGGCATCGATCCCCGGTCGATCGGCGGGGAACTGTGGACACGCGGCGGCGTGGACGAATCCTTGTGTTACGCGGGCGCGAACCTGATCCCGCTGCGCGGCGCCCCGGCCGACCTCACCGCGTTCGCTGACAAGGCGGTGGGTGCGATCCGCCGCTGCTCGTCGCTAGTGGGCCGGGCTGAGTTGGTGTTGCCGATGTGGCAGCGCCTCGCCGATTCCTGGGGCCCGGCGCGTGACGTGCGTGAGAGCCAACCGCTGATGGCACTGCACACCATGCCCGCGTGCCCGATGGATGCCGAAGTGCGCCAAGTGCGTCCCGGCGAGCTCGATGCCTATCTGGTGGCCGCCGTCGACATGTTCATCGGCGAGGTCGGTGTGGATCCGCGGGCCGGCGACGGCGGCCGCGCCTACCGCCGGCGCGTGGCGAACCTCATCGCGTCGGGCCGGGCCTGGGCGCGCTTCGAGCGGGGCGAGGTGGTGTTCAAGGCCGAGGTGGGCTCCCAGTCACCGGCGGTGGCGCAGATCCAGGGCGTCTGGGTGCATCCGGACCGGCGCGGCCGCGGGCTGGGCGCCGGCGGCACCGCGATGCTGTCCGCGGTCATCGTCGGCACCGGGCGCATCGCCAGCCTCTACGTCAACGACTTCAACGCGGTGGCCCGGTCCACCTATGAGCGGGTGGGTTTCACTCAGGTCGGCACCTTCGCGACCGTGTTGCTCGACTGATCTCGGGATCTCTTCGTGTTCTTCGCCGAAACTGCGGCTGGCGCGGAGAAGTTCGAGTAGCGGACACGCCAACGACAGTCTCGGTGCGCCTCCGCGGGGCAACCGTTTCTGTTTCGTAACATCAGCCCCAATGACAACTGCAAGCTCATTCGTCACACGCGTCACGGGTCTGGTGGCCGTGGTGCTGACCGCGGCCGGCATGGCGGCCTGCAC
>NZ_JRMM01000144.1:0-10324 GCF_000972905.1 Mycobacterium sp. UM_Kg27 | reverse complement strand
GATGTGTATAAGAGACAGATCTACGACGCCACTACGGCAGACTCGGACAGCTCGGGCGTGGCGTTTTCGCACGGTGCCGCGATCATGGCCTGGACGATGATGAACGTCCAGAACCCCGATTGGGGGCTGTACTTGGACACCCTGGCCAATGACCGCGGGCTGCCCAACACCGGACAGGTCGTGGTGGAGGGCAACCCCACCGACGGCTGGACGCTGGTCAGCTGGAACGGCACCGAGGTCGCCGAGAACCCGGGTCTGCTCACCGGATTGTTCGTGGACTGGCGCGACCTGATCACCGTGCCGCAGATGGCCGGCTGGCACATCTGGGAGGCCATCCTGGGTGGGGACCCCTCCGACATCTTGGCTGCGCTGCAGACCGGCTTCAGCGAGGTGTTCTCGGCGCTGGTGGAGTTCCCGCAAGCAGTGATCGACACCATCACCGGTGCGTTCGGCGATGCCGCGGGCAGCGGCTCCGCCGAGGCGTGGGGCGACCTGCTGGGGGCCCTGGCTATCTAGCCCCTGACCCGCAGCGGCGAAGCCGGGTGTGGCGCTAGCTTGCCGCACCCGGCTTCGCGGAGTCCGACGAACCTGCGATTTCCTGAACGCTGGGTATTGCCCCGCTCTCGATAACATAGATAAGCTGTGATATCGGCCACATTGTGTCCTATCTGGGGGGATAGACATGCTGCCAATCATCAGCCGTACGTGGATAAGTGCCGGGATCACGCTGGTTGCCGTCGGAGTCGTCACGCCGGTAGCGGCGCCGGTGTCCGCCGCCGTGCAGGTGGCCGACATCGCGCTGACTGCCGAGGACATCACGCTGGATCTGGTGCGGCACGGGCAATCGACGGACGACGTCAACAACATTCTTGGCACGCTGCCGCCCGGTGCTCCCCTCACGGCGCTGGGCGAGCAGCAGGCGCAAGACGTGGCCGCTGCCATCCAGCAGCAGTTCCCCGACGGTATCGCCGGCATCTACGCCTCGGAACTTATCCGGACCCAGCAGACCATGGCAGCGCTGGCCCAACTGCCCGGCATGCCGGCTGTGCAGGTTCTGACGGACCTCAACGAGATCCCCGCCGGGCTTTTCGAAGAACAGCCCCGCAACCTGCTCACCGAAGCGTCCTTCTTCTTGCCGATGGCTTCGTGGATCCTGGGCAACCTCTTTGTCTCCGAGCCCGGCACCAACTACAACGGGGTGGTCTTCGACGAGCAGGTCGACCAAGCCGTCCAGACGATGTACGACAACACCATCGCCGGAGACGGCGCCACGACCGCGGTGGCGTCCTCCAGCGGCGGGGTTATCGCCATCTGGATACTGATGAACGTCAAGAACCCCGATATCTGGCCGATCATCCAGACGGTGCTCGAAAACGGCGGCCCGCCCCCCAACGGGGGTCAGGCCATCCTCGAAGGCAACCCCACCGACGGTTGGACGCTGGTCAGCTGGGACGGCATACCCGTCTCGGCAACCCCGGACCTGTTTACCGGGTTGTTCGTCGACTTCCGCGATCTGATCACCGCGCCGCAGATCGCCGCCTGGAACATCTGGGAGGCCATCCAGGGTGGCGATACCGCCGACATCACCGCGGCGCTGCAGACGGGCTTCACCGACGTGCTCGCCGCAGTCACCGCGTTCCCGCAGGCCGTGATCGACACCCTCACCGGCGCGCTGGGCGACAGCACCGGCTCAGCGGCCGACTCCTTGGCAGATGGCTTGGTGGGCGCGATCTGAGTCGCGGTCGCGCCAGCAGTGACCTGGTTCCGCCCGGCTTCGCCGTGCAGATATCACCTATTAGGCTGACCTACCATGACCAGTACGGACCCCACGCCGAACCCGCACGCCACCGCCGAGCAGGTGGAGGCCGCCCGGCACGACAGCAAGCTCGCCCAGGTGCTCTACCACGACTGGGAGGCTGAGCAGTACGACGAGAAGTGGTCTATCTCCTACGACGAGCGCTGTATCGACTACGCCCGGGGCCGCTTCGACGCAATCGTGCCCGCTGCCGAGCGGACCGGCGAAACGCCGCTGTATGACCGGGCGCTGGAACTGGGCTGCGGCACGGGATTCTTCCTGCTCAACCTCATGCAGTCCGGCGTCGCGCGGCGCGGCTCGGTCACCGACCTCTCGCCGGGCATGGTCAAGGTCGCCACTCGCAACGGTCAGGCCCTCGGTCTGGACGTCGACGGCCGGGTCGCTGACGCCGAGGGCATCCCTTACGAGGACAACACGTTTGATCTGGTGGTCGGCCACGCGGTGCTGCATCACATTCCCGACGTCGAACTGTCGCTGCGTGAGGTGGTGCGAGTGCTCAAGCCGGGTGGGCGCTTCATCTTCGCCGGGGAGCCCACTACGGTCGGCAACTTCTACGCGCGCCGGCTAGCCGACCTGACCTGGAAGACCACGGTCGCGGCGATGAAGCTGCCCGGCATGGGATCCTGGCGCCGACCGCAGGAAGAGCTCGACGAGAACTCCCGCGCCGCCGCCCTCGAGTGGATCGTGGACCTGCACACCTTCGAGCCGCGCGACCTGGAGCGGATGGCGACCAACGCCGGCGCGGTCGAGGTGCAGACCGCCAGCGAAGAGTTCACCGCCGCGATGCTGGGCTGGCCGGTTCGCACCTTCGAGTCGACGGTCCCGCCGGGCAAGCTCGGCTGGGGCTGGGCGCGGTTCGCCTTCGGCAGCTGGACGGCCTTGAGCTGGGTGGACGCCAACATCTGGCGCCGGGTGGTGCCCAAAGGCTGGTTCTACAACCTGATGATCACCGGGGTTAAACCGTCCTGACTGCCGGCTTCAGATTTGAAGTCGACGACGTCGGCTATCTGAGCTCGCCGGCCGGGGCCACCGCCCTGGGCGAGGTCGCCGGTTTTGCGCTCACCGACGCCACCCGGATCGCCGACATCGCCGCCCTGCGCGGCCGCTTCGGCACCCGGACATCGGCGTTGGTCGAGACCGTGCTGCTGCGCCGGCGTGCCGCCGCCAAATTGGTTGAGCTGCCCGGCATCTCACGGTGGCTGTTCACCGACGAGGCGCTGCAGCAGGCCAGTGCCGCGCCGGTGGCACGGCACCGCGCGTACCGGATCGCGGCCGCGGCACCGGGTGCCGCCGTACACGACGTGACCTGCTCGGTCGGCACCGAGCTGGCAGCGCTGTCCGAGCGGATCGATCGGGTGCTGGGCAGCGACCTCGACCCGGTACGGCTGGCGATGGCTCGCCACAACGTGGGCGGGGCCGTCGTGCGAGCTGATGCCCTGGCACCGGTCAGCCGCGGCACCGTGGTACTGGCCGACCCCGGCCGGCGCGCCGGTGGGCGGCGTCGGTTCGACCCGGCCGACTATCAACCCGCCCTGGACCTGTTGGTGGAGCGCTATGCGGGTCGTGACCTGGTCGTAAAAGCCGCTCCCGGAATCGATTTCGAGAAAGTTCGGACGCTCGGCTTTCACGGCGAGATCGAAGTCACCTCGTGGCGCACCTCGGTTCGCGAGGCCTGCCTATGGTCGCCCAGCCTGACCGAAACCGGGGTGCGCCGCCGCGCGGTGATCCTCGACCGCGGCGAGCAGATCACCGACGCCGAGTCCGATGACTGCGACGTGCGGCCGGCGGGGCGCTGGATCATCGACCCCGACGGCGCGGTGGTGCGGGCCGGTCTGGTCCGCCAGTACGGCGCCCGGCACGGGCTCTGGCAGCTCGACCCCGACATCGCCTATCTGTCCGGCGACGAACTACCGGACGGCTTACGCGGATTCGAGGTGCTCGAAACGCTGGCCTACAGCGAAAAGCGCCTTCGGCAGGCGTTGTCGGTCCACGACTGCGGTGCCCTGGAAATCCTGGTGCGCGGCGTACGCGACGTGCAGGCTGACCCGGACGGTCTGCGTCGCCGGCTGCGTCTGCGCGGGACGCAGGCTCTGTCGGTGGTGATCACCCGCATCGGGACGGGGGCAACCGCGCGGGCGATTGCCTTCGTCTGCCGTCCGTCGCGCTGAGCGGCCCGGTAAGCTGTCGTCTTCAGGCCATTCCTGCTTGCTGCGGCAAGGCGACACAAAGCGAGACAAACCGACAATGCGCATTCTGGTGGCCGTCCTGTTGGCGGGCGGTGCAGTGGGCAGCTGGCTGGGCATGACGGGGATACCCTCGGCGGGCGCGGTTTCGCCCTGTGCCGAACTGGGCGGCACGGTCGAGTCCGGACAGTGCCACGTCCACTCGTCCAACGCCAACTACACCCTTGACATGCGGTTTCCGGTCGACTACCCGGACCAGCAGACCCTGACCGACTACCTGGTGCAGAACCGCGACGGGTTCTTGACGGTGGCCAAGTCGCCCGGGTCGCGCGACATGCCCTACGAAATGGACGCCACATCCGAGCAGCACCGTTCGGGTCAGGCCCCCAAGGGCACCCAGAGCGTCGTGCTGAAGATCTTCCAAGACCTCGGCGGCCCGCAGCCGTCCACCTGGTACCAGTCGTTCAACTACGATCTGGCGACCCGCAAGCCGATCACCTTCGACACTCTGTTCGCCCCCAACAGCAAGCCGCTGGACGCGATCTTCCCGGTGGTGCAGCGCGACCTCGAACGCCAGACCGGGGTACCGGCGATCCTGATCTCGCCGGGCTCGGGGCTGGACCCGGCGCACTACCAGAATTTCGCCATCACCAATGACGAGGTGATCTTCTACTTCGCGCCCGGCGAACTGCTGCCGATGAGCTCCGGTGCCACGTCGGTGAAGGTGCCGCGCACCGCGCTCCCGCCGCTGGCTGTCGCGGTGTGATGTCGGGGGAGTAGCCGCGATCAGGCGGGGGCGAAGCTGAACACCTGGCCGGCGCTGGTGGCAACCGCCACCCGCCGGTCATTGCCGACTGACACCCCGACGGGAAACCCGCGCGCTTCGGGTAACGGATAGTTGTTGAGGCTGTGGCCGTCGGCCGGGTCGAACACCAGCAGCGACAAGCCCGCCGGACCCAGACTGGTGCCGGCGACCACGGTGTAGCCGACCTTGCCGGCCAGACTCGACGAGGACAGCGGCACGACGTCCTCGCGGCGCCACACCTGCTCGGCGTAGTCACCGCGGTCGGCATAGGCAGTCAGTTCGGTGTCGGGGCCGCCGCCCGAGACGATCAGTCCGCCGGGCGTCACCGCCGGCGGTGTTTGCGCCAGGAACTTCAGCGGCACTGACCATTTCGCCTTGCCGTCGGCGGCGTTGATCGCCCACAGGCGCTGGTCGCGTCCGTTGACGTAGACCGTGGAACCGTCGGCGGACAGCACGGGGCTGGCCAACACGCCGGCCGCGACCGCGTCGCTGCTCCACTCCAGGGTGAGCAGCGGAACGCCGCCCGGGTGGTATTTGAGACCGACCAAGCCGGACTCCTTGGCGCCCGGCTGCCACAGGCTCACTACCGCGATGTTGCTCTGTGGCGAGAAGGCGGGTGCGGCGGACACCGGGCAGTCCGGTCGGGCGTCGGCGCAGTCGGACAGTCCGCGCCGGAAGTCGGTCGGATCGACACCGTCCACCAGGTCCAGTGGCGTGCCGACGACCGCGCCGCGATGGGTGTCGAAAATCAGCACCTGGCCCAAATGGGTCACGACCAGCAGCAGGCCGTCACCGAGGATGCGCGGCGTGGAGGGCATTCCGATCACCGGTGCACGCCAGCGGATCCACTGGGTGGGCGGAAACGACAGCATGGCGCCGGGCTGCCCCACATAGACGTTGTCGAAGCCGTCCATGAGTGCGCCGAAGAACCCGCCGCCCTGATGCAACCGCGTACACCAGCGCTGCCGGCCGCGGTCGGCGTTCTCCCACTGCATCAGCGAGCAGCCGGCCTCGGTCTGGGCGTTGAGCATCATCCAGCCGTGGACTCCCAGGGCGGGCTGTGCTCCCAGCTCACCCTTGACCGAACGGATCCAGTCCAATTGCAGGTCGGTGGCGCCCGCGGTGGCGGTATGACTGCTGTTGGCGGCATCGGCGTACTGGGCGGGCCAGCCCGGCGCGGGCGCGGCATCCACCCACGAATCGGTGTTCGCGCAGCCGCCTAGAAGCCCTGTCAACGCCGCCACGGCGATTCCGGCCAGGACACCACGTCGCCGCAACACAGTGGCAATCCCCAATCCTCGGCCGGGCAGTGAACGAGTCCAGGTGAGGGTAGCGCGTGGCGCGAAGGCGCTCGCGTAGGCTTTCCGGCCATGACGACGATGTGGGGCGCTCCGATCCACAAACGCTGGCGGGGTTCGCGCCTGCGGGACCCGCGCCAGGCCAAATTCCTCACGCTGGCCTCGCTGCGCTGGGTACTGGCCAATCGGGCCTACACACCGTGGTATCTGGTGCGCTACTGGCGGCTGCTGAAGTTCAAGCTGGCCAACCCGCACATCATCACCCGCGGCATGGTTTTTCTCGGCAAGGGCGTGGAGATTCAGGCCACCCCGGAGATGTCGTACATGGAGATCGGCCGCTGGGTGCACATCGGCGACAAGAACACCATCCGGGCCCACGAGGGCTCGCTGAGATTCGGCGACAAAGTGGTGCTGGGACGCGACAACGTCATCAACACCTATCTCGACATCGAGCTCGGTGATTCCGTGCTGATGGCCGACTGGTGCTACGTCTGCGACTTCGACCACAAGATGGACGACATCAACGTGCCGATCAAGGACCAGGGCATCATCAAGAGCCCGGTGCGGATCGGACCGGACACCTGGATCGCGGCGAAGGTCACCATCCTGCGGGACACCAGCGTCGGCCGCGGCTGTGTCCTGGGCGCCCACGCAGTGGTCAAGGGCGTCATCCCCGACTACTCCATCGCGGTCGGCGCGCCGGCCAAGGTGGTCAAGAACCGCAAATTGGCCTGGGAGACCTCGGCTGCCGAGCGGGCTGAGCTGGCCGCCGCGCTGGCCGACATCGAACGCAAGAAGGCCGCCCAGGGCTGAGTCGCATCGTGACGCGACCGCGGGTGGTCGTAGCGGGCCTGGGCGACAGCGGCGTGCTCGTCGCGATCCGGCTGGCCCAGCACGCCGACGTGGTCGGCATATCGGTGAAACCCGCCCTGGTGAGCGGCCAGGAGCTGGGCCTGCGCCTGTCCCGCCCGCAGCAGTGGGCGCGCGACTACTGGCTGCCGTTCGACCGATTCCCGCGGCTGGACGCGGTGCGCACCGTGCACGGCGAGGTGACCGGTGTCGATCTGAGCGTCAGATCCCTGACCGTCAGGTGCGCCGACGGCGTCACCCGCGATGAGCCCTATGACGCCCTGATCATCGCGACCGGAGTCAGCAACGGCTTCTGGCGTCGGCCCACCACACAGTCTGCCGGCGACGTCGCCGCGGAGCTGACCACCGCACACTCCCGACTGGCCACCGCCGGTTCGGTCATCGTCGTGGGCGGCGGTGCCGCGGCGGTCAGCAGCGCCGCCAACATCGCCCGCACCTGGCCGGACAAGCAGGTCGATCTGTATTTCCCCGGCCAGCGCCCGCTGCGTGAGCACCACCCGCGGGTCTGGCGCACCGTCAAGCGCAGATTGGTCGAAGCGCGCGTGGGCCTGCATGCCCAACACCGCGCCGTCGTGCCCCACGGGTTCGGCTGCGACCGCATCACCGACGACCCGGTTCGGTGGAGCACCGGTCAGGACCCGGCCTCAGCCGATGCCGTGCTGTGGGCGATAGGCAAGGTGCGACCCAACACCGCCTGGTTGCCGGCCGAGCTGCTCGACGAGGCCGGCTTTGTCCGGGTGACGGCCGATCTGCGGGTTCCCGGACATCCGACGGTGTTCGCAATCGGTGACGTCGCGGCGACCGACCCGTTGCGCAGCTCGGCCCGCAACCGCGCGGATGGCCTGCTGGCCCACAACGTGCGGGCCGCCCTCGACGGCAGGCCGCTACGGCACTACCGGCCACCCACCAGGCGGTGGGGTTCAGTGCTGGGGCCTCAACCCGAGGGCCTGGAGGTGTTTGCGCCGTCCGGGCGCGCGTTTCGGTTCCCGGCCTGGTCGATCGAGCGGGTGCTGTATCCGTGGATCGTCCGGCGGGGCATTTATCGCGGCGTGCGCCCCAACGATCCGCTGAAAACTGCCAGAATCGACTGATGACGACACCCGCATTCTCCGATGTGTACCGGGAAAAATACTTGCTACTGACGACGTTCACCAAGGACGGCAAGCCCAAACCGACCCCGGTGTGGGGTGCGCCCGCCGGGGACCGGTTGTTGGTCATCACCGACGACGGGTCGTGGAAAACCAAGCGCATCAACAACACTCCGCGGGTCACCATCCAAAAATGCGGAGTCCTGGGTAAACCCAAAGGGGAACCCGTTGAGGCGGTGGCCCGGGTCCTGCCCAAGTCCGAGACCCGGCGGGTCTACGACGCCGTGGTCAAGCGGTACTGGTGGCACGCCTGGTGGTTCGTCCCGCACTCGCTGGTGCGCGGTGGGATAGACAAAGTGCACATCGGCCTGGAGATCACCGCCGCCTGATCCGTCTCGAGTTCTCAGGCGAACTCGAGCAGCGTGTAGGCGCCCCGGAAGTTCTTCATCGGACCCCACTGCCAGAAGGCCGGAAACACGGTTCCGAAGAACAGGCCGCGACCTTTGGGCATAGGTACATCGTGCACGGCTCTGATACCGGGCACCGTCTTGGCCAGCCCGGCGAGCTGACGCGCCGACAGGCTGAACGGCATCGGGGGCACGCGATAGTGCCGGGATGAACGCATCCCGCGCGGAGCGATCTTTTTGACCACGGTCGGTGGGACATCGAAGAACATCTGACCGCCGGGGAAACGCTCGGCGCACGCCGTGATGAGGTCCATCGCCTGGCGCGGCTGCAGATACATCAGCAGACCTTCGGCGGTGATGAAGACGCCGGCGCTCGAATCGACCTGCGTCATCCAGCTGTAGTCCAAGGCCGACTGCGCCAGGTTGGTGATGCGTGGTGACGTGGGCAGCAACCGTTCGCGAAGCCGCATCACCGGCTCCAAATCCACCGACACCCAATTGAATCGCGGGTCAGGAATGGCACTGTCCAGCCGCCAGAAGCTGGTTTGGAAGCCTTCGGCAAGCGCCACCACGGTCGCCTCGGGGTGCTCCTGCAGATAGGCCGTTGCGCATCGATCAACGGCCAGCGACCGTAGCGCCATCTCCTGGCCGCGGCGTCCAAATTTGTCGAAGTCGAACGCGATGGATTCGACGAGTCGGATCGCCTCCGGGTCATCGATGATGGCGTTGGAGTGTGCGGCCTGATACGCCCGCCCGTTGAGCGTCATCAGGGCGGTCTCCGAAACTCCATTCAGCGCACGGGCGTCGACTTTGGATTCGGCTGGACGGTCCATCCCGCCCATACTATCGGAGAGAGCCGTCGGGCCGGGTTGTCCCAGTTAGGGATTCAATGCCGGCAGTACCCGTTCGACCAGCAGTCGCAGGCTCTCCCAGCCCTCGTCGAGCGGCAGCCCGCCGATCAGCGGGTGCAGTGTCACCCCGGTGCGGCCGGCGCGACACTGTTCGACGAGCTCGTCAGGGGTCAGCACCTCGATCTTGGCGGACGCGCGCAGCTCGTCGACCGTGTCGGTGCGACTCTCGTTGGGGCGAGGCAGCTGCGCCACCGCCCACGAGCTGTATTCGGTTGCCTCGTGCAGGAAATACTCACCACATCGGGCCCATGCGGCTTCGGGGTCGGTGGTCAGATGAGTCACGGTATTGCCGTTCTCGGGACTGAAGACGAACCCCTGCTTTCCATGGCGTGCCAGTTCCTCTCGATACCGGGCTTCGATCTCGGGCATGGGCATCGGCGGTGAGAACGGCAATCCGAACCGGGCCGCTCGGCGGGCGGCGGCGGTGCTCATCCCGCCGATGAAGAACACCGGATGCGGCTTGGTGTACGGCTTGGGTGTCACATCGATCAGCTGGCCGCGGTATTCGAAAGGCGCGTCTCCCCAGGACTTCAGCAGCACCTCGAGGCACTCGTCCATCAGGCGGCCCCGCCGCCGGAAATCCTTACCCACAGCGTGGTATTCCTCTGGGCGGTAACCGATTCCGGCGACGAAACTGACCCGTCCGGCGGATAGGTGATCGAGCACCGCGATGTCCTCGGCGAGGCGCACCGGGTCGTAGAGCGGTACCAGCAGGGCGTTGACACTGATGCGGATGTCGTTGGTGCATCCGGCGACGGCGGCGGCCATCAACAGCGGCGCGGGCAGCCAGCCGGTGGCCGCAAGATGATGTTCTTCGCAGCCGATCGCGGTGACGCCGTTGGTGTCGGCATAGGACGCCATCTCCAACGCGGCCCGGTACCGCTCGGCGTGCCCGGCACCGGGGGTGTTCGTCATGTTCAGGCGCAGGGCTGTCTCTTATACACAT
>NZ_JRMM01000143.1:0-10500 GCF_000972905.1 Mycobacterium sp. UM_Kg27 | reverse complement strand
CAGATGTGTATAAGAGACAGAGCGGATTTCGGTGCATACACCGCGGCTCGATGCGCTCCCATGGCGTTGTTGATCGCCTGGGCCTCGGCCAGATCGCCGATCTTGGTTCCGGTGGCGTGTGCGTTGATGTGGTCGATATCCGTCGGTGCCAGGCCCGCGAGATCGATCGCTCGGGCGATCGCGCAACCCGCGCGTTCGCCCCGCGGGTCGGGCGCCACAATGTGGTAGCCGTCGGAGGTGATACCGGCGCCCATCAGCCGGGCGAGAATGGTTGCGCCACGCGCCTTTGCATGCTCAAGAGTCTCGATGACCATCAACGCGCCGGCCTCGCCGAACACGAACCCGCTGCGGTCGGCATCGAATGGCCGGCACGCGCCGGCCGGGTCGTCGTTGTGGGTGGACAACACGATGCGCATTGCGGCGAATCCCGCGATGGGGACCGCTTCGATCTTGGTCTCGACTCCGCCGCAGATCGCGATGTCGGCCTCGTCGTAGACGATGTTCCGCCAGGCCTGCGCGATACCTTCGGCGCCGGAAGCACACGCCGAGATCGGGGTGAAAACCCCCGCTTTGGCGCCACGCTCCAGGCCCACGGCAGCGGCGGCCGCGTTGGGCATGTACTTCTGCACTCCCAGCGGCGAGACCGACTTCATACCCCGTTCCACCATGCCTTGGTAGCCCCAGACCAGTTCTTCCGGCGAGCCGAGACCGGTGCCGATCGACACCAGCAATCGGCGCGGATCCACCTCCGGCAAGCCGGCATTCGCCCAGACCCGGCGACCCAGGACCACCGCCATTTTCTGCAGGTAGGACAGCCGGTGCAGTTCCTTGCGGTTCAACTCGTGGTCGAAGTCCTCGAGCAGATGCCCACCGATACGCACCGGGAGGTCGAACCGCTCGACGAAGGGGTCGTCGAGCTTACGAATGCCGCTCTGCCCGTCCAGCAGTCTCTTCCAGGTGTCCTCGGCGTCCGTTGCCAGCGCAGTCGTCATCGCGACACCGGTGACCACGACCTCGGGAAGGCCACTCCCAGTGCAGAGCCGAGTCATTCGGGCCATGTCCGCGCCTCGCTTCCAGCGACGCTATTTGGTCAGGATGAACTGCCCGACATTGCTGATTCCTCTGCGGAAGAGGTCAGCACAGCCGGTCAGATAGCGCAGGTAGCGCTCGTACACTTCCTCTGACTGGATGGCGATGGCGCGTTCGCGGTTGCGCCGCAGATTGTCCGCCCACATGTCCAGGGTCCGGATGTAGTGCTCCGGCATCAAAAAGGCGTCCTGAATACGGAATCCGGCGCCTTGCGAGTATTCGTAGATGTCGTCGCGCCCCGCCATCTCCCCACCGGGAAAGATCTCCTTGCCGAGGAATCGGACGAAACGCAGATCGCTCATCGTCACCTTGATGCCATGCTCACGCCAGTAGGTCTGCGGGTAGGTGAATATGCTGTGGAACACCATTCGACCGTCGTCGGGCAGCATGTCGTAGGCGCGTTCGAAGAACGCGGCGTAGCGGGCCTTCTTGAACGCGTCGAACGCCTCGATGGTGAAGATCCGATCAACCTTCTCGTCGAACTCTTCCCAACCCTGCAGCCGCGCCTCCGCACGACGCTGGGTACCGATCCTTGCCAACGTGGCCGCGCTGCGCGCGCAGTGGTTGCGACTGAGCGTGATTCCGATGACGTTGACGTCGAACTTCGTCACCGCCCGGACCAGCCCCGCCCCCCACCCACAGCCGACGTCCAACACCGTCATCCCCGGCTCGAGGTTGAGCTTGCGCAATACCAAGTCATACTTGGCGTTCTGCGCCTCCTCCAGCGTCATGTCGTCGCGCTCGAAGTACGCACAGGTGTAGGCCATCGTCGGATCGAGGAACAGCCCGAAGAAGTCGTCGGAGATGTCATATGCCGCTTGAGACTCTTCGTAGTACGGCCTGAGATCAGTCATCGGTGTCACCATGTCCTCCGAATCTCTTATGCCACTGGCTTTTCCATCGTGAACTGGCAGACGTCGGTGTAACCGTCACGGAACAGTTCCCGGCAGCCCTTCAGGTACTTCAGAAACGTTTCGTAGGTCTGCTCGCCTTTGAGCTCGACCGCCTGGTCTTTGTGCGCTTCGAGTGCCTTGGCCCAGGTGTCCAACGTGCGTACATAGTTCGACCCGATCAACTGATGGCGAGTGATCGAAAAGCCGCAGCGGGTGGCGTGCTCGTCGACGATCGAGATCTGCGGCAAGCGGCCCCCGGGATAGATCTCGGTCAGGATGAAATGGATGAAGCGCAGCAGCGACATCGTCTTTTTCAGTCCCCGCCGCTCGCCCTCTTCGGCGGTGGGCACCACAATGGAATGCAGCAGCATCACGCCGTCGTCGGGCAACACACGGTGGCACATGGTGAAGAAATCGTCGTAGCGCTCGTAGGTGCCGACGCCGTCGGCGAAGTGCTCAAAGGCGCCGAGCGACACGATGCGATCCACCGGTTCGTCGAATTCCTCCCAGCCCAGCAACCGCACCTGTTTGCGGCGCGGACTGTCCATCTCAGCTAATTTCTGTTCGCAATGAACCACCTGGTTTTCGCTGAGTGTCAGCCCGATGACGTTGACGTCGTACCTCTCGACGGCTCGCCGCATGGTGGATCCCCAACCGCAACCGATGTCGAGCAGTGTCATCCCGGGCCGCAGTCCCAACTTGCCCAATGCCAGGTCCACCTTGGCCATCTGAGCCTGTTCGAGCGTCATGTCCTCGCGCTCGAAATAGGCGCAGCTGTAGGTCATGGTCGGATCCAGCCAGAGCCGGAAGAACTCGTTGGATCGGTCGTAGTGCGACCGGATGTGATCGATATCCGGAATCAGCTCAACGTCGCTCATCTGTTCCTCCGCTGCACAAAGCGACTTCAGGGGCGCACGTCATATCGACGACGCGGCAACCGACACCGCCGACCCGCACCGGCCGACCGGACACACGTGTTCCCGCAGAGCCGGGCCATCAAACACGGCGGCCGATCCGGCTGGGAGACGGGCGAATACGCGCCGTCGCACCGGCGGAAATTGTCGGACGGGTCAAAAACGACTAGCTGGTCCCGAGCGGGTCGATCGTGGCCGCGACGTAGAGCATCACCGTCGCCGCGGTCGTCATGGTCGCGAAGTCCAGACCCCGGTCGCGTAGCACCAGCAGCCCGGCCCGGTCCTCGGACAGCACCAGGCGCAGCGCGGCTGCCACCCCGGTGCCGATCCCGATCAGCAACGCGCCACGCCGCCAGAAGTTCGCGCCGGCCAGCACGAATGCCGCTGTGAAGATCAGCCCGACCAGCAGGATCGGCCACTGCGCGGCGATCACCCGACGGACATCGACGAGCTTCACAGCGTGCTCTCGACTCTTTCCACGACGTTGGTCAGCAGGAACGCCCGGGTCAGCGGACCCACCCCGCCGGGATTGGGCGACACGTGGCCCGCCACCTCCCACACGTCGGGATGTACGTCGCCGACCAGCCCGGCGTCGGTACGCGACACCCCTACGTCGACGACGGCCGCCCCCGGCCGCACCATGTCGGCGGTGAGCATGTGCGGCACCCCGACCGCGGCGACGATGATGTCGGCCTGGCGGGTCAGCTCCGCAAGATCGCGGGTCCCGGTGTGGCACAGCGTGACGGTGGCATTCTCCGACCGGCGCGTCAGCAGCAGTCCCAGCGGCCGCCCGACCGTCACCCCACGTCCGATCACCACGACGTGGGCGCCGGCGATCGGCACGTCATAGCGGCGCAGCAGGTGCACGATGCCGCGCGGGGTGCACGGCAGCGCCGCCGGGGTGCCCAGCACCAGCCGACCCAGGTTGGTCGGATGCAGCCCGTCGGCGTCCTTCGCCGGGTCGACGCGCTCGAGTGCGGCGTTCTCGTCCAGCTGCTTGGGCAGCGGCAGCTGCACGATGTAGCCGGTGCACTCGTCGTTGGCGTTCAGCTCGTCGATGGTGTCGTTGAGCTGGGCCGGACTGCAGTCGGCGGGCAGGTCGCGACGGATCGAGGTGATGCCGACCTTTGCGCAGTCGGCGTGCTTGCCGCGCACGTAGGCATGCGACCCGGGGTCGTCCCCGACCAGAATGGTGCCCAGACCGGGCGTGCGGCCGGCGGCGGACAACGCCGCCACCCGTGCCTGAAGGTCGACGAAGATCTCGTCGCGCGTGGCCTTGCCGTCCAACGTAATCGCACCCACGCCGGACATTGTGGCATGTAGCCGCTGAGTTCCGGCCTGTTGGAGGCGACGGCACGGATCTTCCCAGTGCGCACGGCGACTATTCGCCGGGCGCCGATTGTAGGCTCCCGCTATGCCCGTTCCCGAGCCCGTCCCCGACGTCTTCAGTCCCGCCAAACTCGGCCCGATCACCTTGCGCAACCGGATCATCAAGGCTGCGACGTTCGAGAACCGCACGCCTGGCGCGCTGGCCTCCGACGATCTCATTGAGTATCACCGGCTGCCGGCCGCCGGCGGCGTGGGCATGACCACCGTGGCCTACTGCGCGGTCTCCCAGGGTGGCCGCACCTCCAACGACGGGCTGTGGATGCGCCCGGAGGCGGTCGCCGGGCTGCGTCGGCTCACTGATGCGGTGCACGCCGAGGGGGCCCTGGTCAGCGCCCAGATCGGTCACGCCGGACCGGTCGCCGACGCGCGCTCCAACAAGGCCCGTGCCCTGGCCCCGGTGCGATTCTTCAACCCGATCGGCATGCGTTTCGCCAAGAAGGCCACCCGCGACGACATCGACCAGGTCATCGCCCAGCACGCCGACGCCGCACGCTACGCCGTGGATGCCGGGTTCGACGCCGTGGAGATCCATCTCGGCCACAACTACCTGGCGAGTTCGTTCCTTTCTCCGCTGATCAACCGCCGCTCCGACGAGTTCGGCGGGTCGCTGGCCAACCGGGCCAAGGTGGCCCGCGGCATCGTGGCGGCCGTGCATAAGGCGGTGGGCGGACAGATCGCGGTGACGGCCAAACTGAACATGGCCGACGGGGTCCGCGGCGGTATCAGCCTCGATGAGTCGCTGACCACCGCGAAGTGGCTGCAGGACGACGGCGGCCTGGACGCGTTGGAACTCACGGCGGGCAGCTCGCTGGTCAACCCGATGTACCTGTTCCGCGGGGACGCCCCGGTGAAGGAATTCGCGAGCGTCTTCCCCCCGCCGTTGAGCTGGGGCATGCGGATGACCGGCAAGAAGTTCCTGCGCGAATACCCCTATACCGACGCCTATCTGCTGGACAGTGCGCGACTTTTCCGCGCGGAACTGTCGCTGCCGCTGATCCTGTTGGGCGGCATCACCAACCGCGCCACGATGGATCAGGCGATGGCCGAGGGATTCGAGTTCGTCGCGATGGCCCGGGCATTGCTCGCCGAGCCGGACCTGGTCAACCGGATCGCGGAGGAGTCGACGACGCTGTCGGAGTGCACGCACTGCAACCAGTGCATGCCGACGATCTACCGGCGCACGCACTGCGTCGTTACGGGCGCACCGGACCTAACTCGCTAGAGTTGACGACAATGAGTCACCCAGCCCCGCCGGTGCTGACCGTCCGCCATGACGGGTCACAAGGCACGTTCTCCGCAGGCCACGACGTGGTCATCGGACGCGACCTGCGGGCTGACGTCCGCATCCCGCATCCGCTGGTCTCGCGCGCTCACCTACTGCTGCGCTTCGAGCAGGGCAGGTGGTTGGGGATCGACAACGGCTCTTTGAACGGCATTTATGTCAACGGCCAGCGGGTGCCCGTCGTCGAAATCCGCGACGGACAGGCCGTCAACCTCGGCAACCCGGACGGGCCGCGGGTCTCCTTTGAGGTGGGACGCCACCAGGGCCAGGCCGGTCGGCCGCCGCAGACCGTCTCGATCCAGGTACCGCAGCCCGGTATCGCACGCCCGGCCCGGCCGCCTCAGCCCTCGGGTTGGCCGGCGCCGCCCGAACCCGCGCCGTATGCAGATCCGCGGTCGGCCGGGCACCCCGGTGTGCAGCAGCAGTCCTACCGGCCGCCGACCGGTCCAGCACCCTATTCCGCGCCGCCCGCTCCGCACCGGCCGCCGGCATATCAGTCCGCTTCGCCCAGCCCGGCCCCCGAGGCGGCACTGCGTCCCGGGTATCAACCGCCCGCAGCGCCGGTGGCGCCCGCCGAGGTTTTCCCCCCGCGCCAGCCCGCCACCCGGATGGCACCGGTGTCGGCGACGCCGCCCGAAGTCGGCAATATCGCCACCCGCATGATTGACATCCTGAGGCCGTCGTCGGCGTCAGCACCCAACGCGCCGGCCGGAGCACTGACCATCGGCCGCGCCACCGACAACGATGTCGTGATCTCCGACGTGCTGGCCTCCCGTCACCACGCCATGCTGATCCCGACGCCGCTGGGCACCGAGATCCGCGACAGCCGAAGCATCAACGGCACGTTCGTCAACGGTGTCCGCATCGGATCGGCGATCCTGTCCGAGGGCGACATCGTCACTATCGGTAACGTCGACCTGGAGTTTCACGGCGGCACCCTGGTGCGTCGCACCGATGCCACCCCCGGCAGCGGCGGCCTTGAAGTGCGCGATGTCTGCTTCGACGTCGAGGGCGGCAAGCGGCTGCTCAACAACATCTCCCTGAATGCCCGGCCGGGCACCCTCACCGCAATCATCGGTGGCTCGGGTGCGGGCAAGACCACGTTGGCCCGGCTGATCGCCGGCTACACCAGCCCCAGTTCCGGCACCACCCTCTTCGAGGGGCACAACATCCACGCCGACTACGCCTCGCTGCGCAGCAGAATCGGGATGGTCCCCCAGGACGACGTGGTACACCGCCAGCTGACGGTCAACCAGGCGCTCGGCTACGCAGCCGAGCTACGGTTGCCGCCCGACAGCAGCCAAGCCGACCGCGATCAGGCGGTCGCTCGGGTGCTCGAGGAACTGGAGATGACCAAGCACGCCGAGACACGGGTGGACAAGCTCTCCGGCGGTCAGCGCAAACGCGCCTCGGTGGCGTTGGAACTGCTGACCGGGCCCTCGTTGTTGCTGCTCGACGAACCGACATCAGGCCTGGACCCGGCACTGGACCGCCAGGTCATGCTGATGCTGCGCGGCCTGGCCGACGCCGGTCGCGTGGTCATGGTGGTCACCCACTCGGTGGCCTACCTCGATGTCTGCGACCAGATACTGTTGCTCGCCCCCGGCGGCAAGATGGCCTACTGCGGCCCGCCCAAAGAAGTCTTCCCGGCCATGGGCGCCGAAAACTGGGCCGACATCTTCGCCAACGTCGGTGCCGATCCCGACGAAGCCAACCGGCGCTTCCTGGAGCGCGAGGGCGGCCAGCGGTCCTCGGCGTCGGTGGCCGAGACGCCACCCGCCGATCTC
This sequence comes from Mycobacterium sp. UM_Kg27, assembly GCF_000972905.1. NCBI lineage: Bacteria > Bacillati > Actinomycetota > Actinomycetes > Mycobacteriales > Mycobacteriaceae > Mycobacterium > Mycobacterium sp. UM_Kg27. The sequence continues at coordinate 3,146 of NZ_JRMM01000143.1, read as the reverse complement.
GGAAAGCCGGCGGCCACCAGCCTGCTCAAACAGCTCTCGACGATCGCGCGCCGCCAGATCCGGCTGATCGTCTCCGACCGTGGCTACTCGATCTTCCTGGCCCTGCTGCCGTTCATCGTGGGTATTTTGTCGCTGACCGTCGAAGGCAGCCATGGACTGGGCGTACCGGCCCCCGATGCGCCCACCGAACCGCGGTACATCATGGTGCTGCTCAACATCGGCGCTGTTTTCATGGGGACAGCGCTGACCATCCGCGACCTGATCGGCGAACGCCCGATCTTCCGAAGAGAGCAGGCCGTCGGGCTGTCGACGGTGGCCTACCTGCTGGCCAAGATCGCGGTGTTCTGCGTATTCGCCACGATCCAGGCCGCCATCGCCACCACGATCGTGGTGGTGGGCAAGGGCGGCCCCGCGCGTGACGCACTGCTGTTCGGCAGCGTGAACTTCGAGCTGTTCCTCGGGGTGGCCGGCACCTGCGTGGCCTCGGCGATTCTCGGTTTGGCCCTGTCGGCGTTCGCGCAGTCCAACGAGCAGATCATGCCGATGCTGGTGGTGTCGATCATGTCGCAGCTGGTGCTGTCCAGCGGAATGATCCCGGTCGGCGGCCGGACCGGGCTCGACCAGTTGTCCTGGCTCACCCCGGCACGCTGGGGGTACGCGGCGGGCGGGTCGACCGTCGACTTCAACACCCTGATGAACGCGCCGCAGATTCCCAAAGACCGGCTCTGGGACCACACCAAGGGCATCTGGCTGCTCGACATGGGCATGCTGGCGCTGCTGTCGGTGTGCTACACCGTGCTGGTGTGGTGGAAGATCCGGCTCAAGCGCTAGCGGGCTTCGTTTGGGTTGGCGTCACTCCGGTGCGTCGCTCAAGCCTGCGGCGCCAGCGTGGACAACGCGTATTCGCTGATCGCGATGAGGGCGTCGCGGGCCGAGCGGGGGTCGCGCGCGTCGACGGCGATCACCGGGATGTGTTCGGCCAGCGCCAGGGCCTTGCGCACCGCGGCGACCGGATAACGCGGCGCGCCGTCGAACTCGTTGACCGCGATCAGGAAAGGCAGATTGCGGTGTTCGAAGAAGTCCACCGCGGCGAAGCTGTCCTGCAGCCGGCGGCAGTCGACCAGGATGATCGCACCGATCGCGCCACGCACCAGGTCGTCCCACATGAACCAGAACCGGCGCTGGCCCGGCGTACCGAACAGGTAGAGCACCAAGTCGTCGGCCAGCGTGATGCGACCGAAGTCCATCGCCACCGTGGTGGTCCGCTTGTCCGGGGTGGCCTCCAGGGCGTCGACTCCGGCCGAAGCATCAGTGACCAGCGCTTCGGTCCGTAACGGCATGATCTCCGAGACCGTGCCGACGAACGTGGTCTTGCCGACCCCGAACCCGCCGGCGATGACGATCTTCGTCGAGGCAGCGTCTCGCGGAGCCGGCCTATCCCAGGACCTGTCCGAGGGCCTATCCGAGCGCGCGTAGGCCACGAAGGGTCCTTCCTATCAGGTCTCGGCGTTCGTCCCGGCTGGACGCCTCGGTCAGTGTGGCACGCACCCGAAGGTATCCCGACGTGACCAGATCACCCACCAGCACCCGCGCGACGCCCAACGGCAGGTTCAGTCGGGCAGAGATCTCGGCGACCGACGGCGCCCCCTGACACAGTTCGACGATCCGCCCCCGCGGATCGCTGATCGGCCATTGGTTGGGCTGGGCCGCTCGCAGGGTCTGCACCGGGGCCTCCAGCGGCAACGGCACGTCGGTGTGGGTTCGACCGGCGGTCAGCGTGTACGGCCGGACCAAATTGGCCTCAGTTTCCGGGTTCTCTAGGGCCTCTGGGCCCTCCGGCGTCTGCGGCCGCGACCAACGCTCGGGGATTTCCATCACCATTCACCGGCACCTCACGAGTGGCCGCCCCGCGACGGCGCCGACCGGCGCGCCGATGAGACCACCGCTCCGACTCGTTCCACCAGAACCGCCATCTCGTAGCCGATCTGGCCGATGTCGCACGACGCGCTCGCCAACGTCGCCAGATGCGAGCCGTCGCCGACGCGCATCAGCAGCAGGTAGCCGTGTTCCATCTCCACCACCGACTGCAGTACCCGGCCTCCTTCGAACAACTGCGACGCCCCGGTCGCCAGGCTGGCCAGCCCGGAGGCCACCGCCGCAAGCTGATCGGCCCGCTCAGTGGGCAGGTGCTCACTGGCCGCCACCGTCAGACCGTCGACCGACACCAGCACCGCGTGCGACACCCCGGGCACCTCGCGGGCGAAATTGGATACCAGCCAGTCCAGCGAGCTTTCGGCGGTACGGCGCTGCGCGGTGGGATCGGTTGGGAAAGTCATGACTGGTTCTGTCCCTGGTCAGTGTCGAGGCCATTTTCCCCGCCCTTTTCCGGGCCCGTGTCCAGGCCGGTTTCCCGGGCATGCGACCGCGCGGCGTGCACTCCGCCGAAGTGACGGCTGATCGACGTGCGGATCGCCGCGGGATCCCGTTCCACTGGCTCGTGGACGGGCTGAGGCGGTACGCCGTTGGATGTTACCGGCTGTTCTGCCTCGCCCGGATCGGGTGCGCCGGCATGGGGGCCGTACTCCGCCTCCGGCGGCCCCTCTGCCGCGGCTGAGCCGGGCACCAGCCGGGCGCCGGGCTCGCGGACCGGAAGGCCGTGTTCGGTGTGGGCGACCACCGGCACGTTTTCCACTTCGGCGGCTACCGACCAGCCGCGGTCCCAGACCGACTGCCAGTCCAGGTCGGCGCGCAGGCCGGGTTCGTTGGGGTCGATGCCCACCGACTCCGAGAGCATCCGCTGATAGATCGAGTCGGTCTCGGTGGCGGGCTCGGGCTCGGGCTCGGGGGCAGGGGTGCCGGCCCGGGCACGCGCGGCGAAATACCCTGACGTATCAGCGGGCGCGAACTTCTCGACCACCGGTGCGGGTGCCCGGTGCGGGTTCGGGGCCGGCGCGTCCGACTGCCCTGCACCCTGATCCTCAGCTTCCCACCACGGTTGCGGCAGCTCGCGGCGTACTCGCTCGGGGGCGGTCGGCGGCTGCGCCGGTTGTTCGGCGGGCACGCCGGTGATACCGCTGGATCCCGGGGTACGTCGCGGCAGCAGCGAGACGACGGGACCGGGCTCGGCACTGTCTCTTATACACATC
>NZ_JRMM01000142.1:0-10729 GCF_000972905.1 Mycobacterium sp. UM_Kg27 | reverse complement strand
CCGTCACACCCTGCCCCGGACCCACCGGCGAACGCGCCCACTGGTGGTGGTACCAACCCTTCCAACCCCAAGCACCACCAACCACCAACTGACTTGCTGCCTACTTCGCGATCGCCATCACCGCGCCCGGCCGTAGCCAACCGATGATCTTCACCAGCGTGGCGTCATCGATGGCCACGCAGCCCGCCGTCGGTCCCCCGTCGGTGGTGTGAAAGAAGTAGGCGGAGCCGTCGCCGGGCGTGCGGGATTTGTTGACGCCGATGACCACCGCGTGCCGGTACTGCGGGATGTTGAGGTTCTCGCTGGCCGCCGTGCTGAACGGGCACTGGGCTTTTTTGCAGACCTGCATGGTGTTGTAGGTCGGGCTGTTGGAGTCGCTGTCCCACCAGTGGTCGGATCCGACCTGCACATACGGCAGGCCTCCGCCGGGATTCGGCGCGGTGCCGAACGCCGAATCGAGCGTGTAAAACCCCATCGGGGTCGACGGCTCGCCTTCTTTGGTCCCTGGCGTGATGCCCGCCGAACCGACATGTGCCGGAATCCCTGCCGCGACCGCCTCCCAGCCCACCGGAGTCCGCTGATAGACATCGATCTTTGCAGTCGAATGACCCACTCCGACAACCGAAACCACCTGTGTGGCGTTGCCGACCGCATTGCCGAACCAGGGTTCGACGACCGCTGCGGCCAGCGGCGCGGTCGCCACGGTCACCCCCATCGCGCACAACGCGGCGCACAGCAGAACTACCAGTGGACGCACCGCACCATGGTCAGCGACCGGAGGCGTCAGCGTCAAACAATGATTGCGGCACGGCGTGTCCAGCGCCGAGATCAGCCTGCTTCGCGGCAGCTGAATCGGGCAACCACCCGCTGCGCCTGCAACTCCCGGCAACCGTTGGCCAGCAGGCCGTCGTAATGGCTGGAACCCGCATAGATGGCCGGCAGGCCGATGGCGGCCGCGGTGCGGGCCCCAGACTCATAACCGGCGATCACCAGCGCCTCCCCGGCCACAATGCCAAGCTCCCACAGCGCCAGCCGGTAGAGCTCGGCGTCCCCGGCGGGGCCGGTCAGGTCGTCGGCGCTCACCACCGTCTCGGCCATGCCGTCACCGATCAGCTCCCGCACCCGCTCCTGCACCCAGGCACGCGGGCCGGCGCCCACCACCGCGATCCACAGACCCGTCGCGAACAGGCTCAACACCAGGTCCACCAGGCCCGAGCGGGGTTCGCCGTCGGCGTCGGCGAGCGCGTCTAGATCGAAGATCACCGCTTGCAGGGGGTACACCTCGGCATCCGGGTGCGCCTGGTCCCACCAGAACGGGCGGCCCGGACCGGTCCATGTCGCGAGTTCAGTTGTGATCTGCATAACAGACACCGTGCCGGACGCGAACCTCGGTGTCCTCCCCCATTGGGGGGATCTGGGTGGGGTAATCACCGGGGGCCTGATTCGGCGGTCCCAGCTTCACCTCGCCTCCGCCACCCCTACGGGCCGACTCCATCGAGCCTCGCTGAACCGCCGGCCTGATTCGGCGGTCCCAGCTTCACCTCGCCTCCGCCACCCCTACGGGCCGACTCCATCGAGCCTCGCTGAACCGCCGCAGGGCCCTATTGTCTTGCTATGCCCGTGCGCCTGGTCCTCGTCGACGACCACGAAATGGTGATCGAGGGCCTGCGGGCCATGCTCACCGCGTTCGCCGATCGGATCGAAGTGGTCGGCCAGGCGATCAATGCCGAGCAGGCCATGGCCGTGATCGCCGAGACCGACCCCGACATCGTGCTGTGCGACGTACGGATGCGCGGTGAGAGCGGCCTGGACCTGTGCCTGGCGCTGCGGGAACGCGCCCCGGAACGCAAGGTCGTGATGCTGTCGGTCTACGACGACGAGCAGTACCTGTTCGAGGCGCTGCGCGTCGGCGCGACCGGCTACCTGCTCAAGAGCATCAGCAGCGACGACCTGGTGCATCAGATCGAGTTGGCCCACCGCGGCGAGACAGTGATCGACCCGGGGCTGGCGGCGCGGGCGGCCGGCACCGCCGCCCGGCTGCAACGCGATGAATTCTGGCCCGGCGCCCGCCAGGGCCTCACCCAGCGGGAAAGTGAGATCCTGGCTTACATGGTCAGCGGGCTGTCCAATCGCGGGATCGCCACCAAGCTGGTGATCGGCGACGAGACGGTCAAATCCCATCTCCGCTCCATCTACCGCAAGCTCGGGGTGTCCGACCGGACCGGTGCCGTGGCGACCGCGCTGCGCGAAGGCATCTACCGGTGAGCTCCAGCAACGGGCCGCGTTCCCGCCCCCGCAAGACCACGGCGGTGCGGGATTTTGTAGACGCGAACCACGAGCTGGCGCTGCTGCGGGAACTGATCCAGGCCGCCTCCAGCGGCCCCGGCGTGGAACCGCTGGCCGCCGCAGCGGCCCGGATGATCACCGCGGCCACCGGAACCGACGTCTGCTTCGTGCACGTCCTCGACGACACCGAGCGCTCGCTGACCCTGACCGGCGCGACCCCGCCGTTCGACACTGAAGTGGGCAAGATCCGGCTGCCGCTGGGATCGGGGGTGTCGGGCTGGGTGGCGCGGCATCGCGAGCCGGTGGTGATCAGCGACAACAAAGAGGCCGACTCGCGCTACCTGCCGATCGAGTCGCTGCGTGGGCGCGACTTCACCTCGATGGTGTCGGTGCCGATGGAGACCGATCCCGGCGGGCTGGTGGGTGTGCTCAACGTGCACACCGTGACCCGCCGCGAGTTCACCCCCGGTGACGTCGAGCTGCTTCGGGTGATCGGCCGGCTCATCGCCGGCGCCATGCACCAGGCCCGGCTGCACCGGCAGCTGGTGGCGCGCGAACGTGCCCACGAGCTCTTCGTCGAGCAGGTGATCGAAGCCCAGGAGATCGAGCGGCGCCGGTTGGCCGGCGACATTCACGACGGCATCTCGCAGCGGCTGGTGACGCTGTCTTACCGGCTCGACGCCGCCGCCCGCGCGGTCGGCAATGACCCGGATGAGGCGTCGGCGCAACTGGAGGCCGCTCGTGAACTCGCCGGGCTGACCCTGCAGGAGACCCGGGTGGCGATCAGCGGGCTACGGCCTCCGGTGCTCGACGATCTGGGCCTGTCCGGTGGCCTGGCCAGCCTGGCTCGGTCGATCCCGCAGCTCACCATCGAGCTGGACCTGGCCGAGACCCGGCTGCCCGAGCACATCGAGCTGGCGCTGTACCGGATCGCGCAGGAAGGCCTGCAGAACGTGGTCAAACACGCGGCTGCGACGACGGTGCGGCTGGGATTCGCGATCACCGCCGACCCCGACACCGCGCGGCTGGAGATCACCGACGACGGGGTGGGTTTCGACACCTTCGAGCACCCGGTGGGCGGCGACGAGATGGGCGGCTACGGGGTGCTGTCGATGGCCGAGCGCGCCGAGCTGGTCGGCGGCCGGCTCAATATCCGGTCACGGCCCGGGGCGGGCACCGCCGTCACCGCCACCATCCCGATCCCGTCCCCCGCCGCGCGAGAGTCCACATGAACCCGCCGGCCAGGGGCCTAGAAGTCTCCGGCATTGCGACGCAACGTCTCAATCGCCGAGGACAGCGTTCGCGACTCCTCCTCCGACATGCCGACGTCGGCGAACACCTCCCGGTTCAGGCTGACCGTCGCGTCGGCGACCGTGGCCCGGCCCAAGTCGGTGATCGACACCAGCGTGGTGCGCCCGTCGGTGGGGTGCGGCAGCCGCTCGACCAATCCGGCCGCCTCCAGCCGCCGGATCGCGTGGGTGACGCTGGTGACGTGGACCTGCAGCCGGTCGGAGGCCTTGGTGATCGGCAACTCGCCAGAACGGCTGAACGCCAGCAACCGCAGCAGCTCGAATCGGGAGAAGCTCAAGTCGTAGGGCCGCAGCGTCGCCTCCACCCGTGCCAGCAGGATCTGGTGGGCGCGCATCACCGATGTCACCGCGACCATTCCGTCGGCGACCTCACCCCAGCCGGCCCGCTCCCAGTTGGCGCGGGCCAACGCGATCGGGTCGGCATCGCCGGAGGAACTGGAAGCTGCCACGCCCTTTTCTTACCGCACCGCGTGGCGCGGTCGCTTCGGTGTGCGGCAATTGACATCATGGCGCCGGTCGCTGCACGCGGAGGCAGGGCCGGAAGAGTCGTCGCGGTAGGGGAATTGAACCGATGAGTGCTCGGCTACGTGACACCGACATGACCCCCTCGTCGCCTTCGCTTGCCGCGGTAGCCGTTGAATTCCCACTGAACCGATACAGCCAAGACGAATCGGCCCAAGCATTGGGCGACATCGCCGGTCCCGAGTTTCGGCGGTTCTTCGATGCCAGCGGCGTCGCATCCCGGCACCTGGCGTTGCCGTTGCCCCGCTATGCCGAGCTGAGCGGTTTCACCGAGGCCAACAACACCTTCATCGATGTCGCCCTCGACCTCGGTGAGCATGCGCTACTGGCGGCCCTGGATGCCGCCAAGGTCAAGCCGGCCGACGTCGACCTGGTGGTGTCGACGACGGTAACCGGGCTTGCCGTACCGACTTTGGAGGCCAGGCTGGCGGCCAGGGTTGGACTGCGGCCCGACGTCAAGCGGATCCCGTTGTTCGGCTTGGGCTGTGTCGCAGGTGCTGCCGGGGTGGCCAGGATGCACGACTACCTGCGCGCCTACCCCGACCACGTGGCCGCGTTGCTCGCGGTCGAACTGTGCTCGCTGACCATCCAGCGCGACGACCGTTCGATGGCCAATTTCGTAGCCGCCAGTCTGTTCGGCGACGGCGCGGCCGCCGTGATCGCGACCGGGGCGAACCGGCGCCCGGTCCGGCCGAAGGCGCCGAAGGTACTGGCCACCCGCAGCAGGCTCTACCCCGACACCCAGGACGTGATGGGCTGGGATATCGGCACCAGCGGGTTTCAGATCAAGCTGTCCGTCGAGGTCGCCACCGTCGTCGAGAAGTATCTGGCCGAGGATGTCCGCAACTTCCTGGCCGACTGTGGCATGACCTCCGCTGACGTGTCGACTTACGTCTGCCATCCCGGTGGGCCGAAGGTCATCGAGGCGGTCCAGGACGTGTTGGACCTGCCTGCAGATGCGCTGGATCGAACCCGAACGTCGTTGCGCGAGAACGGGAATCTGTCATCAGCCTCGGTGCTCGACGTGCTGCGGGCCACCATGGCCGATCCGCCTCCGCCGGGCTCGTTCGGACTGATGGTCGCGATGGGACCGGGATTCTGCTCCGAACTCGTGCTGCTCGGCTGGTAGCCCGCGCGATCGGTTGATTCCGCCACCCGAAGACCGGCCCACCAGGATGCGCGAGGCTGATGCAGCGTTCCAGACGCGCACCCTCACCGTGGTGAGACGGTTCAGCGTGGAGTTCGGTTCTTTCTCGTTCCGGGGTCAGCCGGCGGCCGGGCTGGTCAGAATTCTGGGCCCGTCCTCGGTCACCGCGACGCTGTGTTCCCAGTGCGCGGCGCGTGACCCATCGGCGGTGACGACGGTCCACTCGTCTTCGAGGATCACCGTTTGATCGGTGCCCAAGGTGAGCATCGGCTCGATGGCCAGCACCGAGCCCGCCACCAGCAGCGGTCCGTGGCCCGGCGATCCCTCATTGGGTAGGAATGGGTCCATGTGCATCTGGCGGCCGATACCATGGCCGCCGTAGCCGGCCACGATGCCGAACGAGCGCTTGAACTCGGTCGACGCGGCCCGGGCGCCCATTTCGATAGCGTGCGACACATCACTGAGTCGGTTGCCGACCACCATCGCCGCGATGCCGGCCTCCATCGCCTGCCGGGTCGCCGCAGACAGGTTGTCGTCGGCGGCGCTCAGCGTCCCGATCCCGAAGGTCACTGCGGCATCGCCGTGCCAGCCGTCCAGGATCGCACCACAGTCGATGGACACCAGATCCCCGGCCACCAGCACCTCGGCCGCCGTCGGGATGCCGTGCACCACCCGGTCGTTGACCGAGCTGCAGATCGACGCCGGGAAGCCGTGGTAGCCCAGGAACGACGGCGTGGCGCCCGCGTCCCGGATCACCGATTCGGCGATCTCGTCCAGTTGCAGGGTCGAGACGCCGACGGCCGCCGCTTCGCGGACTGCGGCCAGGGCAGCGGCGACGACGGCGCCGGCCGCAGCCATCGCGTCGAGCTCACCCGGGCTGCGATGCGGCACCGCTTTGCGCCGCTTCGCCCACCCGATCACTACTGTCCCAGGGCGTTCAGGGCGCGGGTGAACACCTCATCGAGCGTGCCGAGCGCATCCACGACATGCAGGTCGTGCTCGTCCTGGTAGTAGTCCAACAACGGCGTGGTCTCCTCGCGGTAGACCATCATCCGATTGTGGATGACCTCAGCGGTGTCGTCGGCGCGACCGCGTTCCTTGAGCCGCTTGAGCAGTTCGCTCTCGGTGACCCGGAACTCCAGGACCGCATCCAGCTTGGTCTGACGGTTTTCCAGCATGGCGTGCAATGCCTCCGCCTGCTCCACCGAACGGGGATAGCCGTCCAGGATGAAGCCGTTGGCGGCGTCGGGCTGGTCCAGCCGATCTTCGACCAGCGCGTTGGTCAGCTCCGGCGGAACCAGGTCGCCCGCATCGAGGTACTGCTTGGCCTGCTTGCCCAGCGCGGTGCCCTCGGCGATGTTGTGCCGGAACAGGTCACCGGTGGAGATCTGCGGGACGCCCAGCTTCTCCGAGAGCTTCACCGCCTGGGTGCCCTTGCCTGCTCCCGGCGGTCCCAGCAGTACGACTCTCACTTGAGGAACCCTTCGTAGTTGCGCTGCATGAGCTGACTCTCGATCTGCTTCACCGTGTCCAGACCCACGCCGATCATGATCAGCACCGCGGTGCCGCCGAAGGGCAGGTTCTGAACGGTGCCCGAGCTGCCCATGTTCAGGAACAGGTTCGGCAGCACCGAGATCACGCCGAGGTAGATCGAGCCGGGCAGCGTGATCCGGCTGAGCACATAGCGCAGGTAGTCCGCGGTCGGGCGTCCCGGGCGGATGCCCGGGATGAAGCCACCGAACTTCTTCATCTCGTCGGCCCGCTCGTCCGGGTTGAACGTGATCGACACGTAGAAGTACGTGAAGAAGATGATCAAACCGAAGTACAGCCCGATGTAGACGAAGTTGGACGGGTCGGACAGGTAGGTGCTGACGAACTTGTCCCACCAGCTGTTGCCGGGGCCGCTGCCGCCACTGTGGACCAACTGGGTGATCAGCTGCGGAATGTAGATCAGCGACGAGGCGAAGATGACCGGGATAACGCCAGCCTGGTTGACCTTCAGCGGCAGGTACGTCGAGGTGCCGCCGTACATGCGCCGGCCGACCATGCGCTTGGCGTACTGCACCGGGATACGGCGCTGGCCCTGCTCCACGAAGACCACGCCGACGACGATGATCAGTGCCGCCAGGCAGACCATGGTGAACACCACGGCGCCGCGGGAGTCGAGGATGGTCTTGCCCTCGATCGGAATGCGGGCGGCGATACCGACGAAGATCAGCAGCGACATGCCGTTGCCGATGCCGCGCTCGGTGATGAGCTCTCCGAGCCACATCACCAGGACCGCGCCGGAGGTCATCACCAGCACGATCACCATCAGGGTGAAGATGCTGTGGTCGGCGATGATGTCGTGCCGCAGGCTGCAGGTCTGCAGCAGGCCGCCGTTGGCGGCCAGCGCCACGATGCTGGTGGCCTGCAGAATAGCCAGCGCAACCGTCAGGTAGCGGGTGTACTGCGTCATCTTGTTCTGGCCGGACTGGCCTTCTTTACGCAGTTCCTCGAAGCGCGGGATCACCACGGTGAGCAACTGCACGATGATGCTGGCGGTGATGTAGGGCATCACGCCGATCGCGAACACCGTCAGCTGCAGCAGCGCGCCGCCGGAGAACAGGTTGATCAGTGAGTACACCTGCGCGGCATCGCCACCACTGACTTCCTTGATGCACTGCTGCACGTTCTGGTAGTCGACGCCGGGCGACGGGATCGCGGCTCCCAAGCGGTACACCACGATGATGCCCAGCGCGAACAAGATCTTGCGCCTCAGGTCGACCGTCCGCAGTGATGAGATGAAAGCCGAGAACACTCTTCTCCTCCTGCGCAGCCGAGGTCCGGTCGCGGCGTTCAATGGGCTGTTGTGTCCCAGCCCCGGTTAGTCCTGGGTTAGTCCTGCGTTTTCGCGTCCACGGGCCAGCCGATCACGACGAGGCCACGCGTGTCTTATGCGCGTCAGCAGTCTACGAGAGTAACAGCTGCGCACCGCAGGCCGGGCGGGCGTTGGCGGCACTCCCAGCGCGTGATCAGCGTAGCGGCGTAGAGTCGTCGACGACTCGTTAAATACGCTAACTAACTTCCGGCGGCACCCGACCGGCAGAGCTAGATAGACGCTAGAGAGATAGGAGTATGCACCGTGGCAAGTACCGGCCGACTTCCTGGAGACACCTGGGACCTGGCCTCCAGCGTGGGCGCCACCGCCACCATGGTCGCCGCCGCCCGAGCCCTGGCCACCGCCGAAGCCGAACCGCTCATCTCCGACCCGTTCGCGGCGCCGCTGGTACGTGCGGTGGGCATCGACTTCTTCACCAAAATGGTCGACGGCACCCTGGACCCGGCGGTGGCCGCCGAGGCCAAGACCGCCGCCGGCCCGATGACCGCCGTGATGGCGGTACGCACCCGGTTCTTCGACGACTTCTTCGGCCAGGCCGCGGACGCCGGCATCCGGCAGTCGGTCATCCTGGCCGCAGGACTGGATTCGCGGGCCTACCGGCTGGGTTGGCCGGCCGGCAGCGTGGTCTATGAGATCGACCAGCCGGACGTCATCGAGTTCAAGTCCCGCACGCTGGCCGACCTGGGAGCCCAGCCGACCGCCGATCGCCACGCCGTGGCCGTCGACCTGCGCGACGACTGGCCGGCGGCATTGCGCGAGAGCGGTTTTGACCCGACTAAGCCCACCGCATGGAGCGCAGAGGGCCTGCTCATCTATCTGCCGCCGGAAGCGCAGGACCGGCTGTTCGACCACATCACCGCGCTGAGCGCCCCGGGCAGCAGGATTGCCACCGAGTACCACCCCGACGGCGCGGCCACCCTGAGCGACTCGAACCAGTCGCTGGGTCAGCGCTTCGCCGACCAGGGCCTGGATCTCGACATCGCCACCCTGGTGTACTCCGGCGAGCGAAACCCGGTCGCGGCATACCTGACCGAGCGCGGATGGCAGGTGCGCGAACGCGGCCGAGAGACCGTGTTCGCCGACTACGGCCGCACCTTTCCCGACGGTGACATAGTGGCCCGGCTGCGCAACTCGGTTGCGATCGAGGCGATCCGGCTCTAAGCGGAATTTCGCCACTTACAACGACGATGGCCGCCGGTCTCGAAGGACCGGCGGCCATCGTCGTGTTGCGCGGTGGCCGCGCTATCAGCTCGGGGGGATGACCCCGCCGCCCTTGCCGCCCTCGCCGGGCTGCCCGGGCGGGCCGGCGGTGCCGCCGCCAGCAGCCGAACCGCCACCGCCGGCGGGGCCACCAGGCCCGGCGGCGCCGGGGCCACCCGGAGTGCCATCGGCGCCGTTGCCACCGTCTTGGCCCGCGGTGCCGTTGGGGTTGTTGGCCGCACCGCCTTTACCGCCGAGGTTGCCGCCGGCCGCGTTTCCGCCGCTGCCGCCGTTTCCGCCGCTGCCGCCGTTACCGCCGGCGCCACCGTTGGGGTTCGTCGCGCTGCCGTTACCGCCGCTCGCGCCGGCACCACCGGCGCCACCGTCGCCGCCCCTGCTGCCGTTACCGCCGGCGCCACCCTTGCCGCCGTCGCCGCCGTTGCCGGAGTTGCTGCCGCCGAGGCCGCCGTCGCCGCCCTTACCGCCGTAGCCACCGTCGGCGCCGTTGGACCCGTTGCCGCCGGTACCACCGGTGCCACCGGCACCTGCCGACTCGCCAGGCGCGCTACCGGCGTCGGCGCCGGTACCACCGCTGCCGCCGTTTCCGCCCTTGCCGCCGATTCCGGTGCCATTGCCGCCGGTGCCGCCAGTGCCGCCGTTGGGGTTGCCGGACTGATCGCCGTCGGTGCCGGCCGACCCGGTCCCCCCGGTCGTGCCGGGGCCGGTCGGGGCATTGGCGCCCTTACCGGCGTCGCCACCGTTACCGCCGTTTCCGTCGGCGCCGGCGTTGCCGCCCTTGCCGCCGTTGCCGCCGTACTGGCCAGTGCTGGTCGCATCGGCACCCTTGCCACCGTTGCCGCCGTTACCGCCGGTGCCGGTCGATCCGGCCTTGCCGTTCGCGGCTTGGCTCCCGTCACCGCCGGTGCCGCCCGTGCCGGCGGTTCCTGCTGTGCCACGGTCGCCGCCGTCACCACCGTTGCCGCCGTGGCCGCCGTGCGCGCCCGATCCGGTGGTGTTGGTGGCGATCCCGTCGCCGCCGTTGCCGCCGTTGCCGGCGTTACCGGCGTTACCGGCGTTGCCGCCCTTGCCGCCAGCACCGGCGCTGCCGCTGCCGCTGGCCCCGGTACCGGCCGCGCCACCGTTGCCGCCACTGGCGCCGTTGCCACCGTTGCCGCCGCTGCTGGCGTCGCCGCCGGCGGAGCCGTCCGGGTTCGCGGTGGTGCCATTGCCCCCGGTGGTGCCGTTGCTGCCGTGGCCGCCGTTGCCGCCGTTGCCACCAGCACCGCCGGTTCCACCGTTGCCCCCGACGCCGGAGTTGGTGCCGCCCAGACCGCCCGCACCGCCGTTACCGCCGGCGGTGCCGTTGCTGTCTCTTATACACAT